>JAGOJE010000052.1 GCA_017995275.1 Rickettsiaceae bacterium
CATGAGCAGCGTGCTGATCTGTTATTATTACAGAATCTTCAGTTTGAGATATTATGTATGTTTTATGTAATTGAGCGCATGCAGCTCCAAGAGGGTAATCCTTTGTTTCAGGACTTTGTTTAAATTCCTCTGTATATGACTCTACGCGAGACATTGGCGCGCTCATCATAAAATTTATCTTTTCAGAGGTAGTTTTTGGATTTTTATATGAAGGAGGCTGTATTGGTTTAAAGTTTGATATTGCACTATCTCTGGCAACAAAATCAGAAGGCGCAAGAGAAGAAGACGAAGGCTGGAATGAAAAGCTAGCAATTGCACTTTGAGCATTCGTAGTGCTTACTTTATGACTTCCACTTTCTATAGAATTTTTTATAGAACTTATCAAAAGCCCTCTAATCATATTTGGATCATGAAACCTTACCTCTGATTTTGCAGGATGCACATTCACATCAACCAGGTGAGGATCTACATCTAAAAATAATACGAGTATAGGATGTCTATCCCTTGCTAAGAAGTCTTGATATGCAACCTTTACAGCAGTAGCAAGAATTTTATCTTTTACTGGACGGTTGTTTATAAATAGGAATTGATCAACTGCTGCTGCTCTATTGTAAGTTGGTAAACTAACTCTACCACTAAGGCGCATTTCTGGATGGTCAATTGTTGCAGCTGTGGAATTCTCTATAAAATCTGCTCCAAGAATTTCTGTTATTCTTTTATCTATATCGCTAGCTTTTAACTTAAGTATATTTTTACCATCAGAAGTAAGGGAAAAAGCTATATCTGGATGAGACATTGCAATTTTTTTTACTATATCGATAGAAGCTGACAATTCTGATCTTTCACTTCTTAAAAATTTCAGTCTTGCAGGAGTTGCGAAAAATAGATCTCTTACTTCTATTTGAGTACCAGCCATATGGCTGTATGGAACAACATCACCTATATTACCACCCTCAACATATATTTGCCAAGAATTACCAGAAGATGCGTCATAAGTTGAGATAGTCATACGACTAACGGAACCGATTGAAGGAAGAGCCTCTCCCCTAAATCCAAAGTTTTTTATATCCATTATATCGTTTTCATTGAGTTTGGATGTAGTATGGCGATGTACGGATAGTGCAAGGTCATCTCTACTCATCCCACATCCATTATCTGAAACTACTATCAAATTTTTGCCAGCACTCTCAAGCACTATATCTATTTTGGTAGCGCCAGCATCAATAGAATTTTCAACAAGCTCTTTGACAACAGATGCTGGCTTTTCTATAACTTCACCAGCAGCTATACGGCTAACAGTTATATCTGATAATTGGCGTATTTTAGTATTTATCTGCATCATATTCTTTGCATAGAATTCTTATGCCAAATGCTATCATGATTAATACTAAAAGAAAATAGAGAAATGGTAACCATGCTATCTTAGTTTCGTGATAAAGTAATGTGGCCATGAATGCAGTAGGAGTTGAGATGCAAATTGACCCTATAGAATGAGCAAGAGAAAATATCCTATATCTTATTACTACAGGTACACTTTGCTTCAAGAAAGCAAGGCTTGGCATGGTAAGGAATGGGAGACATGCCATGCTGGCAAAATAAATATATATATTTACCATGCCTTTATCTATTTTCACCATCATGAGAGAGGTTAAAATAACGAGCACCAAAAATGCAGGAAATGCCGTGGTTTTACGGCCAAATTTATCAGCAATAACACCAGCAACAACCGCAAAAACCATATATATAGCTATGCCAGCGGAAGTGTAGAATTTCATGCTGGACTGGTCTATGATTTTTAATGTATCAAAGCTGTAAGTGCCAAAAAACACTATATAAAACTGATTAGTTGCTCCTATAGAACCAGCAACCAAAAGAATTGTAAGAAAGAGCTTAAGATTTTGCTTAACAATATTCCAAACAGAAATATTTATGAAATCCTCATATCCGGTTTCAGATTTAGTAAAATCACTATCATCCACTTTTGCATATCTTCGTATCATTACCATTATTATTCCCATTATACTACCAAGTAAGAAGGAGAATCTCCAAGCAAAAGGTGGCATGGAATTTAATGTAAAAAACCAAGCAGAACTAGATGCTATGAATATACCAACTCCGGTTGCAGCGGTGGCAAGGCCATTACCTAAACATTGGTTTTTCCTTCCTATCTGCTCATATATAAAGAGTCTTACGCCGTCAGTCCCTGGTGCAATACAGGACATTATGCACATTCTGGCAACAAGAAGGATTAGGGCTGATAAAATTCCAATATGTTGATAACCAGGTATTATGCTTATAATAAGCGATCCTGCAGATGTTCCCATCAAACTTAATGTAAGAGTAGTAGACCTTCCATATAAGTCCCCTATTTTGCCTAGTACAACAGAACCTATAGGTTTGGCAAAAACAGATATTAACATTATGAAATAAGTATTTAGTAATTGTACGGTAGGATTACTAGCTATTATAAAATATTTAGAAATTACAGAAGCTAAAAAACCAAACAGATAATGGTCATAATATTGGACCATTATACCGCATAATGCTACAAGGAAAGTCTTCTTGTTCATTTATTGCCTAATTCATGAGTTAATCACATAAGAAGGCAATATATATTAATAGCAATCTTTATCAAGGCGTTTTTGCTTTTTAGAACTTTTGACAAAGTAATATTTTAGTGATATAGTAAACTATTACCTATTGATTTTAACCTAAGGTGAGGTTAAAATGGCGCTTTAAATTTTTGATATCAGTGGGAATATATGAATTATTTTTTTTGGATTTCCATTTTCGTAATATTATCTTCCATTTTGCTTTATTCAATAGTGTTAACTATTAATTATAGAAATAAGAATAGGAAGCAAAATGCGAGATTAATACAGCTTTATTTGAATAAACAATTTGTGATGAGACTATTAAAAATATCATCAGAAAAAGTGCCTGTATATGAAGATAAAATACTAGATGTAATATCTGATATAAAAGAATATTTTCAGTTTGAAGACGTAATCTTATATAAAGAAGATCTAGGGAGAGAAGAAGAATCGCCGGAACCTGGAATATATAGACAAAACTTGATATCAAAATATGTAACAGATCGCATAGAATATATAGAAGAAAATATAGATATCAGAGGATTCGACATTCAGAAAATAGATAGCGAAAAGCTTAAGTGTATTATATATATAATTCCCGCAGAAAATGTAGAAAATATCAAATATATAATCTTCTCTCATTCGTTTGAAGATAAACTTAACACGGATGATATAGACGTTTTATGTAATCCTATAAGAATAATCCTTTCAGGACTCTTATCTAGAAAGATGTTCTAACAGAATCCTATAAAAGTTTATTAGTAAAGTTAGAAACAAGGTCTTGTCGTTCTAGCTTACATCTTTCCGCGGTTATGATACTTTGTAATTTCTGCAGTGCATCATCAAAATCATCATTCACTATCACATAATCATATTCATCATAATGAGATATTTCTTCGCTAGCGCGTGCCATACGTCTATTTATAGTGAATTTATCATCCTGGCAGCGTTTTGTAAGCCGCTCTTTGAGAATATCAAGAGAAGGCGGGAGTATATATATTGATACTATATCTTTAGGCCTCTTTGACCGTAATTCTTGCGCGCCTTGCCAATCTATGTCAAAAATTACGTCAATATTATTACTTAGGCGGTCTTCAACTTCTGAAGCGAGCGTCCCATAATCGTATTCAAATACTTCTGCATATTCTAAAAATGCTTTCTGTGATACTAATTCATTAAAATGATTTTTTGACATGAAGTGATAATCTTCTCCATCTACCTCCCCTGGCCTAGGAGGCCTTGTTGTTGCAGAGACGGAAAGATATAGGTTATTATCTTGAGCAACTAAAGCCTTTGACAGACTAGATTTTCCTGCGCCAGATGGCGAGGATATTATAATCATCATTCCGTAGCTGCGAAGTTTTGTCATGATTGTAGGAGATTATTTTAGGGTGGTGAGCCCGCCGGGACTCGAACCCGGGACACCCTGATTAAAAGTCAAGTGCTCTACCGACTGAGCTACGGGCTCAAAAATTATGTTGTAGTTTATGGAGTAAAAACTGTATTATGTCAAGCAATATTTTAAAATATTGAGGCAATATGCATAATAATACTGCAATAATAATACCAGCGAGGTTAGGTTCATCTCGCCTTAAGGAAAAAGCGATACAGATGATAGGTGATAAAACAATGGTTGAACATACTTATCATAAAGGCGCTGAGCTTGGTCTTAAGCATTTATATGTAGCTACTGATTCTGATAAAATTGCGAATGTAATAGAAAGAGCCGGTGGAAAAGTAATAATGACTAGCGAGGATTGCCAGTCTGGCACTGATAGAGTCTATGAAGCTATAAAATCGATAGAAAATTCCCAGGAGATTGAATATGTAGTAAATTTGCAGGGAGATCTTCCTCTTATAGATCCATCCATCATAATGTCTGTTATTTTGTCTTTGAAAAATTCAGATGCAGATATAGTAACTCCAGTAGCAAAAGTTGGAGTGGATATTGCGAAAGATCCAAACAATGTGAAGGCCATTATTGGAGTAAATGATAATGCTCTTTATTTTTCTAGGGCTATGGCTCCCTATGGTTCAAACGAATATTGGTACCATATAGGGATATATGGTTATAAAATTGAGGCTTTAAAGAAATTTGTAGAGCTTTCACCTTCTGTTTTAGAAAAAATAGAAAAACTAGAGCAGCTAAGAGCTTTAGAAAACGATATGAAAATAAAGGTGTGTTATGCAGATTCAATTCCAGTATCTGTAGATACTGAGTCTGACCTAGAGAAAGTAAGAAAGATGTATACAGCTTCTTTATGAAGCTATATAATAGAGCTATTCGGAAACTATATTTCCAAAAAACTCTAATATTGTATCTATTCAGCTCTCTGGTGATTATGTCACTTCAGGTGGGGCGAGCCGTGATCCGGGGTCCAGTTTAATAAACCAGCCCAAAGGACTCATTATTATAAAGAGCCGCAAAGCGGCCGGATTATCATGCTGGACCCCGGATCTTCGGCTGCGCTTCGCTCAGCCTGTCCGGGGTGACATTGTGGCCAGGGAGCTGAATAGATACCCAATATTTTTTGTATTCTTAATTAAGGAGTTAAATATGATAAAAAAAATAATCTGTGTAATGGTTTTGTCAGCATTAGCTGTTTGTAGTTTTGCTTCAAGTGGGAGTCAGAATTCAACAGTGAAACTTGCAATAACAGGGGCTTGGGCTAGAAGCTCTCTTGCGCCTAATCTGAACTCTGCTGTATATATGCTTGTTAAAAACACTAACAATAAAGAATATGTCATTATAGGCGCATCAGCCCCTTTAATAGCAAATAGGGTGGAATTGCATGATAGCTATTTAGATGAGCAGAAAATCAGCAGAATGCGAAATGTAGACAAAGTAGTTGTTCCCGCACAAAGCTCTCTTGAGTTAAAACCAGGTGGAACTCACATAATGCTTATGGACCTTAAACAGGAACTAAAAACTGGTGACAAATTCACGATAAAGCTCAAAATAGAAAATGTAGGTGTTATCGACGTAGAGGTAGAAGTTAAGTAGATTATCTTGCGTTAGAAAGCTTAATGTTGCAGGGGTTGTGATAAAAATGGCCGTAAGGTTATACTATAGCGATTGAGAGGGCTAGTACCTCTTTCGCACCGGCTTTTTTTAGGATTTTTGCGCAGTGGTTTATAGTTGTGCCGGTGGTGATTACATCGTCTACCAATATCACTTTTTTTCCCTTTACTCTTTCTCCACCAGATATTTGAATCGAAGCACTAATATTAGCGATTCTTTCCTTGCGACTGAGTTTCGTCTGGCTTTTTGTCCATTTGACTTTAGATAAAAGATCGGCAATGACCTCAATACCAGTCCTTTTACTTATTGAGTTTGCTATCATTTGTGGTGGATTATACATACGAAATAGGCGTTTGAATCTATACATAGGCACGGGCACTATAATGCTTGCATCATCCATTTCATTTGCGTATCTTTCGCATAGCATTTTTGCAAATTGTTTAGCTAAAACTGTTTTATCGTAATATTTAAATGCATGTATTATATTTTTGCTATTTTCATCAAATTTGAATATTGCTCGCGCTCTATCAAAGGCTGGTGGCGATGAAATGCATTTTAAGCAGTTACTGTAAGCTTCTAAAGTCCTTAGTTCAAATTCAGTTCCACATGTCTTGCAAAAGGGGGATGTTATGAAGTTGAATTTCTGCCAGCAAGACCCACAAAAGCCGTCTTCTCCTTGTATAAATTCCGCGCATGAAAAACATCTTTTTGGCAAAATATATTCTACAGTTTTTTTTAGTAAATTTATAAATCCACCCACTTTGTAATATTCTCCAAAATATTGTAATATTGATCTATTGACGAAAACGATAGTGTTTTTTTATTTTGTAATTGATGCGTAAACCATGTTACTTGCCTTTTTGCATATCGTCTGGTTTTTGTTTGAGCTAGATTTATTGCCTCGTCCAGAGTTACTTCAGAATTCAGATAAGATTTTAATTCCATGAAACCAAGAGCGGGGCTTTGCTTTTCGAGGTTGGATCTTACTTCATCTAGCGCTCCTATCTCTAGTAATTTCAAGAATCTGTCATTACAATTTTTATATAGCAATTCTCTATCTGGAGATAACATAAATACAGAAATGTTATAATCATCCAGAGGGCTTTTTGTAGGTAGGCTATTAAAATATAATATAGACTTACCTGTCCCGCGGAAAACTTCATAAGCTCTTATCATCCGCTGTTTATCTCCAGCCTTTATATGAGAAGCGGCGGCAGAATCTAGATCGGATAACATTCTATGAAATTCTTCTTTACTTGAGCTTTCCATAAGATTTTGGGCCTCTTTTTTGATTTCAGGGTCTATATCTGGTACGGCATTTATTCCCATCACCAATCCATTTATATAAAGCCCAGTACCACCAACTATTATAGGCAGTTTTTTACTTTCTAAAGTTCTTATGGCA
>JAGOJE010000053.1 GCA_017995275.1 Rickettsiaceae bacterium
TTGAGGATGATATCTATAATATAGCCGATGCATTACTTAGGATGAAATATACTATGCCACTAATAGTAAGTCCAGAAGCTTTTGAATGCTAAATTACTCAAAACCATCAAACACTAGAGTGAGAGATAGATGTTAACTGATATGTATGCTCAGTTTGGAGCTTCTCATGTGGCAAGTTTAATAATCTAGTGCAACACTATATATTTGTTTTTTTCTTTCCAATTCGAATTCTTGACTTTCGTAGTTTTTTCCACTACTGTTTGGTCACTTCATTTTTAGGCTAGCGGATGAGTTTTTCTGATTATTTTCTTAGACTTAGGAATAGTGCTTTTAGGGATCTAATATGGCCTATAAGATCTGGTGAACTAAGGAAATTTGTTCCCATGGCTTTGATGATGTTCACTATTCTTTTGAATCAGAATTTTGTCCGTGGAATGAAGGACAGCATCATAATGACATTAGTTGGACCAGAAGCGATAGGATTCATAAAACTATGGTGCGAAATGCCTGCTGGCGTTATATTTGTAGTGATATATGCCAAAATGTGTAACATAGTTACTACAGAAACAGCTTTTCGATATGTCCTTATATTCTTCCTTTCCTTTTTTGCCTTCTTTGCCTTTGTTTTATTCCCAAACCATTCTGTTTTCCATCCAGATCCTAATTTAGTTGAATCAACAATGGTGGCTTATGGCCATTTAAAATGGTTTATAATAATATGGAGCAAGTGGAGTTTTGTATTATTTTACGTAATGGGTGAGTTATGGCCTGTAATTATCCTTGGCCTGTTTTGGCAACTTGCAAATAAGACAACGAAAACTGAAGAAGCAAGGCGTTTTTACTCATTTTTTACTTTGTTTGGTCAGATAAATTTATTGGTTTCAGGTGTTGCGATATCATATTTTGCTTCATCAAATCACTTCCTTGTCCCTGTTTTTGGAAGCGCCGGGGAATGCAATACTGAAGTCACATTAAAGTCTATGATGGTTGTAGTGCTATGTTGTGGTGTTGTTACTCTGCTTCTTCATAGATTTGTGGAAATTGAAGTTATATATAAAAATTCTGTATATAAATCTCAAAAACGTAGTCAAAAGCTAGATGTATTGAAGCTTGGCTTGAGAGACAGTGCAAAGATGATATTGAGCTCTAAATATTTAGGTTTGATTTGTGTGTTAATTAGCTCTTATAACGTGGCGGTAATATTAATAGAGGGGTTATGGTTCGCAAAGGTTAGGGAGTTGTATCCATCTACTGAAGGTTTTATGCAATATCAAGGGGAGGTTCTTTTTTGGACTGGTGTTTCTGCTTTGATTTTTGCTTTTTTAGGAAGCGCTATAATAAGAAGATTGGGGTGGTTTTTCGGTGCGGTGCTTACTCCTGTAATTATATGCACGGTTGGTGGTCTCTTCTTTCTATCGGTGGTCATGGAAGATAGATTAGTGGGGCTATTTAATTCTACTTCTTTTGTATCCGTTCTTGCTATAATAGTTCTTATAGGTTCATTGCAGAATATTTTTGGCAAAGGGGTAAAATACTCTTTGTTTGATACTACTAAAGAGATGGTTTACATTCCACTTGATACTGAGATGAAAATTAAAGGTAAGGCTGCGGTGGACGTAGTGGGTACTAAAATAGGTAAATCTCTGGGGTCAATATTGCCATTCATTACCTTCACAATATTTCCAAACGCAAAGTATGATGATATAGCCGGTTTTTTACTTTCTGTATTTGGGACTGTTTGCATAATATGGATTTACGCTGTATATCTATTGTCACGCGAATATCAAAGTTTACTAAAGGGGGAGGGGAATAATGTTTCAATATTTTCAGAAAGTAAGGAATAGTAAATTTAGGGATGCAATCTGGCCTATAAGATCTGGTGAACTTCGGAAGTTTATTCCTATGGCAATTTTGATGTTTGCTGTGAATCTTAATCTGAATTTCTTGCGTACTATGAAAGATAGTATCGTTACCACATTCATGGGAGCGGAGGTAATAAGCTTTATCAAAATATGGTTTGAGATTCCATCTGGTGTTCTATTTGTGCTTATATATGCTGGTATGTGTAACATTATGAGTACTGAGAGGGCTTTTAGAATAATCCTTATGGTATTTCTGATATTTTTCGCTGCTTTCGCCTTTATCTTATTCCCTTATAAGGAGTATTTTCATCCTGATCCTGAATCTGTTGCTAGCTATATGGTAATACTACCAAATTTAAAGTGGTTCATTACTATATGGGGAAAGTGGAGTTTTGTATTGTTTTATGTTATGGCTGAACTTTGGCCTGTAGTTGTGCTTGGGTTGTTGTGGCAGCTTGCGAATAAGATAACTTCTACAGAAGAAGCAAAGCGTTTTTATTCATTTTTTACATTTTTTGGCCAGCTTAACCTGCTTGTATGTGGCTCTGCTATAGGTTATTTTGCTTCTGGAAATCATATATTCAAATCTTTATTTCAAAATGCAGGAAGTACTACAGAAGTTACTGTGAAATCAATAATGCTAGTTGTGCTGTTTTCAGGTGTTATTACTCTTTTCACTCATTTATACGTTGAAAAGAAAACTATGAAGTTAGATTCTTCAGCTCGGAAGATAGTGAAGAGGCAGAAACTGAAACTTGGAATGATAGATAGTATGAAAATGATATTGAGTTCGAAATATTTAGGGCTCATATGTATTTTGATGATATCTTACAGTGTTGCTGCGATTCTTCTGGAGGGAATTTGGTTTGCAAAGGTAAGGCAGTTATATCCAGTAGCTGAGCAATTCATGGCTTATCAAGGTAAGTTTATGTTTTTTACTGGAATTTCAGCTCTTATATTTGCTCTTCTTGGTAGTTCTATAATAAGAAAATTGGGGTGGATATTTGGTTCTATAATTACTCCGGTAGTTACTTTGATAGCTGGTTCATCTTTCTTTGTTTTTGTGATCATACAGGATAGTTTAGAGTCTATTTTTTCTGATTCATTAGGCCTTGCTGCTTTGCCAATAATAGTATTTTGTGGTGGGATTCAGAATGTATTTATGAAGGGGGCAAAATATACTTTATTTGATGCCACAAAAGAGATGTCCTATATTCCTTTGGATCCTGAGATAAAAACAAAAGGGCAGGCAGCTGTGGATGTTGTTGGACCAAAAATTGGTAAGGCTATAGGTGCTATTGTGCCATTCTTATCCTTTACTATTTTTCCAAGCTCAGGATATCAGGATATTGCAGGATTTTTATTACTAATTTTTGCTTCTACTTGTATAATTTGGATATCAGCTGTTGTGCTGCTCTCTAGAGAATATTACGCCCTTTTAGAGAGTAAGGAATGAGTCAAATAATAAAACACATTTAAGAATCTTATGAAAACATCAATAACAGTCATTGCTCCTTCTTCTGGGTGTATTGATTGCAAGTCAAAATTAGAAGCAGCTATAAAAATTCTTAAGGAAAAATCTTTTGATTCTTTCTTTCATTCCAAGGAGCTATTTGCAGATCTTCCATTGCCATATTATGCAAACACTAGAGAAAAGAGATTGGATGGGTTGCGTGAGGCGATTTCTGATAGAGCTCACCATAATGATTTTGATAAGGAAATTATTTGGGCATTTAGGGGGGGGTATGGTTCGGGAGAGTTAGTGTTTGATTGTATGGATCTTACGAATCAAAAAAGTTTTGCAAAAAAACTGCTAATTGGATTTAGTGATATTACAGCGATTCATTTGCTTTTTAATCAGTCATTCAACATTCCATCCCTTCACGCTGCAAATCTTACGACTCTTAATCAAACAAATGCTGATTGGATAAGAACTGTAATAAACGGAGAAAAATACTCAATCACTCTTCTTCCTTTAAATATGAATGCAGAAATTTTTATAAAGAACGATGAATTGCTTAGTGGAAAAATTATAGGTGGGAATCTTGCTGTTTTACAGACCATGATAGGAACTAAGCTCCATCCAGAGACTGCTGGGAAAATTTTGTTTATCGAGGATTGTAATGAGCCTGGGTATAAAATTGCAAGAATGCTAAATCACTTGGAGCAAGCTGGGCTTTTAGACAATGTAAAATCTATTTTGCTAGGTGAATTTACAGGTGGAGATGAGCATAAAAATTATGCAATTAATGAATTTGTTTCAAGGCATGTGAATGTGCCGATATTTTCAATCCCTTGTGGGCATGGTGAAGTGAATCATCCGCTGCTTCTTGGTGGCGATGTAAAAATACATACAAATATCTTAGAATTTCGTTATATCCTATCTATTTGAGCAACTAGCCTCTTCTTCCTATGCCTAAATATTCAAACCCATGTGATTTTACTTCGCTTGGGTTTAATATATTCCTGAAATCAAATATGGTTTTTTCTTTCACAATAGATGATAGAGCGTTAAGGTTCATGGATTTAAATTCATCCCATTCTGTCAAAATAACTATAGCTGATGCATTTTTTGCTGCATCAAAAATGGAGGAATGGAATGTCGCGTCAGGCAAAAGTTGTTTGGCGTTAGTTGATCCTTTGGGGTCGTAAATATTTACATCCGCACCTGCTCTACATAAAATCTCGCATATTTCAACAGCGGGGCTAGACCTTACATCATCAGTGCCAGCTTTAAATGTAATGCCAAGAGAACAAATTTTCTTTCCTTTAATATCGCCAAGCTTATGCATTACTTTTGTGGCCATATTAACTTTACGTTCTTTATTTGAATCTATCACTGAATTTATGATCTTAGATGGCACACCTTTAGAAGATGCAAGATAAGAAAGAGCAAGTATGTCTTTAGGGAAACAAGACCCTCCAAACCCCGGTCCAACTTTTAAAAATGCACTTCCTATCCTGTGGTCTGCTCCCATCGCATCTGATAGAGTCTCCACACTCGCGCCTACTGATTCACACAAATCAGCCATTTCATTGATGAATCCTATTTTTGTAGCAAGAAAAGCATTAGAAGAATATTTAATTAATTCAGATGTGGTAACATCAGTATATATAATTTTATATCCCTGTTGTGTGAGTGGTTTATATATTTCTGCCATCATTTCGCGGGCTTTTTGAGATTGTGTCCCAACAACTATCCTGTCAGGTTTTAAAAAATCTTCTATTGCACTTCCTTCTCTTAAAAATTCAGGGTTAGAGACTATTTCATTATTATATCCTTTTTCCCTCAAGAAGGCCTGTAAATTTGCACAAGTTGATGGAGGAACTGTGGATTTTATAACTATTAAAACGTCTTTGCAATTTTCTGCGACTTCTAAAGCCGCGCTATATACGTAACTTAAATCTGCCGCGCCTGAGTCAAGTGGAGGAGTACCAACTGCTATAAATACAGCGTTACATTCTTGTGTTTGCTTTAGGCTGAAGGATAAGCGTCCGGCTTTTGTGAGGCGCTCTACATATTCTGTAAGTCCTGGTTCATATATTGGAATTACGCATTCCCTAAGTGCAGCAATTTTACTTTCGTCTTTATCTATACAAGTTATGGTATGTCCAAGTTCAGCTAGTAATGTTCCAGAAACAAGACCAACATAACCAGCGCCTATGAATGAAAGATGCATAAATCCCCCTATATTTATGGATATAGTAAATTATATCAAAGTAAAAATGAAGTAAAGCAACAAATGATTTGTTTTAATCTTAGCCTAAGCATATAATTCCACAGAGGAATCATAGAGTTTTGCTCGATTATGAAAACTTTTCTTAAAATTTTGTTGGTGGGTGTAATTTTACCTCTTTTTGCTATAGGGGTTATTTTTACTATTAAGCCTTCTTTTGCGCAAAGGATGGGGCGTAGCGCTATTGAATATCTGTCAAGTAATGGAGATGTTTCAGTAAAAATTTCTGATGTGCATTTTGCTTTAGGGAAAATTGAGCTTCTAAATACTAAGGTCTATCATAAAGATGATAATATTATAACTGTAGAAAAGACGATTTTGGATTATGATATTGCAAAATCTTTGAAGAAGTTTGGGCTGTATTTTGATGTGTCTCTTAATAGCTTTAAGATTGGAGATATTAATTTAAACGCCTCTGGTTCATTTGTTCTTAAGAGATCAAGAACTACTATAGATAATTTAAAACTTGATATAGGGGATAAATCCTTTCTAGCGTTCTCTATGGATTATAGAACATTCATGGGCCTGCCTTATATGCTAAAGTCAGAAGGTAAGGTCGAAAATCTTCCGTTGATGTTACAAAAAGCTTTTTGGCATATCGCTCCTAATAATGGAATAGTAGAATTTCTAAGAGATTTTATATTATCTGGTACTGTTTCTGGTGAGTGGAAGCTCGGTTTAGATAAAGAATTTTTCGCTGGAGGCAATTTAGATCCTGAGGATTTTAGCGGAAATTTAAAACTTGCCAATGTTGATTTCAAATATGATGAAGAATTTCCAATAATAAAAAACCTCAATTCAGATGTTACTTTAGCTGGCACTAATATAGATTTTAAAATAACAGAAGGATATTCAGGTAAAATCTTATTATCTAACTCTATTATTGAAATAGATTGGAGCAAGGGGGAAGATACTGCTGTTATAGCGAAGGTAAAAGGTGCGGGAGCAGCAGTGGAGCTTACTGAATTTATTCCAAATGATGATTTAGAAGGGATGAAAAAATATGGAATAGACCTGCGCCAAATAAAAGGGACAACAAAATTACATGCGCATCTTATAATCCCTTTAAAACCTGGGACAGTGAATGAATATGATGTAACTGCGGATGTTTCTCAATTTGCCCTTTCCGCTTTCGATGAAGGAGTTGTGATTTCGTCTGCTAAGTTAATAGGTAAATATGATGGGAAGTCTGTAAAAATTGAAGGCACAGCGAAGGTAAATGACCTTCCAAGCGATCTATTCTATCAAATGAATTTAGAAGATGATAAAGAAAAGGAATTCGACCATTTACTTAAGGCGAAAGTAAAATTTATGCAAGTTGCTAGTGCAAAACATGATGTGATTTCTGCAGTAAGTGGGGGAAGCGTTGTTGATCTGGAATATAAGCTAAAAGAT
>JAGOJE010000054.1 GCA_017995275.1 Rickettsiaceae bacterium
AATGGCGTTGATGTAGATTGCAAGATCGATGGTACTCCAATGATATATTATGCTTTAGACAGTAAAGCATCTTTAGATTTTATGGTTTCTAAAGGTGCTGATATTAATGCTCTAGATAAATCAGGTAATACTCTGATGCATAAGGCTTTGAAGTCTAGAGAAGCTGGAAAGGTGATCAAGTATCTACATGATAAAGGATTGGATATTAATGCTGTTGATCGAAATAATGAAACACCTTTGATGCTAGCTGTAATTATGTATGACTATTACAAAAATAGTTGTGATGACGAATCAGCTGAAGCTAATGCTTATAGATTAAGACAAATTATTGGTGTTTTAAGGGAATTAGGCGCTGTTAGTGCCTTAGAAAAACTCCCTATTGTGCAAGAAAATTTGGAAAAAAATGCATTAAAAGCAGAGTCTAGTGCTATAGGTAATACATTACAAGGCTTTGTGAGCGCTGAGAAGGGGGTGGCAAAAAAGCCCACTGAAAAACCGGGGGATAGTAACCGTTTTGCATATTGGTGGTTGTAGCTGAATTTTTGTCGTTGCATGAATATCACGCCAGCCTTCTTTCTTCTGTTTATATCTCTAAAATGATTTGTGCTTTTATGTGATGTGTGTTTTAATTCAATCATAAGCAACAAAAATCACTTTGTTTGTCAATTAAAAATAGAGAGAGTTATGCCTAAATCTTTTGTGGCAGGTCCTGTAAGTCAATCACTTAATAAAAAAGACAATGTACAGCATTCGAAATATAATAAGCATATTACGGAAGAAGAATTTGGTTCAAGACAAGTAGAAGAAAAAAAGAAAACTTTTGGTGATCTTGCTAAATTAACAGAAGCAACAAAGGATTTAGCTGATTTAGGGGCTGATGTTAGTGCCTTAGAAAAACTCCCTATTGTGCAGGAAAATTTGAAAAAAAATGCATTAAAAGATTCTCTTGTTATAGGTGAGACATTAAAAGACTCTGTGAGCGCTGAGAAGGGGGGGCAAAAAAGCCCACTGAAAAACCGGGGGATAGTAACCGTTTTGCATATTGGTGGTTGTAGCTGAATTTTTGTCGTTGCATGAATATCACGCCAGCCTTCTTTCTTCTTGTTCGAGCTTCGTAAGAATTTGTGCTTTTATGTGATGTGTGGTTTAATTCAATTATAAGCAACAAAAATTGCTTTGTTTATCAATTAAAAATAGAGAGAGAGTTATGTCTAAATTTGATCCTAGTAAGATGGCTGGTGCTGTACCTATGCCTGGCTTGGTTAAAAAGGGCGATGAAAAAGCATCCAAAAAAATGAGAATCCTACCCAGTTACAAAAACTTAATAGCCTGTCTAAAGAACAATATGAAGAAACTCTTAAGATAGCTACCATAGCTGCTGAAAAAGCATCCAAAAAAAATGAGAATCTTACTCCGTTACAAAAGCTTAATAAAATGACCCCAGAACAATACAAAGAAACTCTTGAGAATGCTCAAATCGATGTGTGGGAATACGAATCAAAGCAAGCTCAGGGTGGTAAAAAACTTCCAAATTATCCTCTGCCATTTAATAAGAATGAGGTTCTTATGGGTGCATTGCTTAAAAAAGAACTAGCAGATATGGAAAAAGAACAAGCAGCAAACAAGTCGGGTTTATTTAGTAATATTCTTAGCTCCTTCAAGAAAGACAAGAAAGACAAGAAAGAAAATCGTGGTCCAAGTCTGTAGGTTTGTAATTTTTATAATTTTTCTCTTATCAAGCTTGAGATGTCAATGGTTTTTGTTTTGATGTTAGATAAACTAGCGATGCTATTTGTTACTATTAGTTTTTGTAGGTTTTTGAGATAATTGTGGTTTTTGCGGCTGAATATTCCGTGGGTTGCATAGGCCGAAACTGATTTTGCTCCGCTCTCTATAAGTTTTTGAGACGCAAATTCTATGGTTTTGCCGCTATCTATTATATCGTCCACAATGAGGCAGTCTTTACCCCATACGTCGTCTGTCAGCTGAAATTCCATGCCGTTCTTCCCTCGTGTTTTAACCATGGAAATGCCTTCTAAATCATAACGTTTTTTACTTCCACTGTCTGGGAAAATTATAGTTTTATTTTCTATGTTTTTCAGCAATGGAGTGATATCTATATTTGTAACTTTTATTCCAAAAAGCTTTAGTGATTCTTTAGAGTGAATATCTACAGTTATTAAGCCATCTATCCCGCAGCCTGTAAGGAGTGATGCTATAACTTCTATTCCATGGGATATGCCAGATTTTTCTTTATCCTGTCTGCTATAAGGCATATATGGAATTATTCCGCAAATCTTACGCGCCCCCATCTTTTGAAGTGCATTTACAGCCAAGATAAATTCCATAAGCTGATTATTTGCTGACTCAGCAAAGGAATATAAAAGATAAACATCATTACCATCTACATTTGCATTTTGCGGAATATCTATTTCAATTTCTGAGGAGGAGAATATTTTTACTTTTACTTCTGTAACATCTTTTGATAAAGCACTTGCAATGCTTTTATATATAGGGCACGAAATGATCTTCATTATCTTAGTTTTGCAAAATGGGCTATATAAGGTTTTTGAGTATAGTGATCTATTTTAATTTCACAATTTTTTTGTAAAAATATTCCTCTTTTGGACTTAGAGTTAGTCTATAATTCTGACATATATAGGTTTCTATTTTTTAGGAGTGAAAATATGTTACAGATTCGTTTCCCAAAGCGGCTTTACAAGAACTATTGGCGCTTGTTGGAATAAGATACATACATATTCCAGAGCTCGGTATTGGGTCAAATATGCGTTGTAGTTTAGACAGTGACATAGCATATTACAACTTACTGTCAAAATATGAAACGGAAATGCTTCCTAAATGCACAGACAGTATTAAAATGTTGGAGGATTTGTTGGAGAAGTATAAAAATGTCGCGATTACTTGTTTTGAGTCCAAAGTGTCTCATTGTCATAGGAGTAAGATAGGAAAATTAATGAAAGCGAATGGTTATGAAGTGAGTGATATATGATTTTTTTCTCATGTTTTGTAAAATTATAGCCTTTAGTTGTAAAATATCAAAGAGATGAATTGACAAGAGCTATAATCACATAATATTTTGTTTGAACTTGATAAAAACTAATTGGGTCCAGATGAATATAACAAAACACAAAATAACGAAGGATCAATATCTAAAAGCATATAGTGACATGCTCTTAATACGTAGGTTTGAAGAAAAATGCGCTCAGTTCTACGGTATGGGTCTTATCTCTGGCTTTTGCCATTTATATATAGGTCAGGAAGCGGTGGCTACTGGTTTTAATATGGCAAAGAGGGCGGGTGATAGTATGATAACTAGCTATCGCGATCATGCTCATATAATTTTATGTGGTATGGATCCTAAATTTGTACTTGCAGAACTTACCGGGCGTGCTACTGGTTGCTCCAAAGGAAAGGGGGGATCTATGCATATGTTTGATGTGGAGAACAAATTCTACGGCGGGCATGGTATAGTTGGTGCGCAAGTTCCAATAGGAACAGGTATAGCTTTTGCTGAAAAATATAAAAAAACCAACAATATCTGCTACACATTTTTTGGTGATGGAGCTGTGCATCAAGGGCAGGTTTATGAATCTTTCAATATGGCTAAATTGTGGAATTTGCCAGTCTTATATGTTTTAGAAAATAACCAATATTCTATGGGTACATCTGTTGCGAGATGTAGCTCCACTGCTGATCTCTATAAAAGAGGTGAATCATTTGGAATTCCTGGATATCAAGTAGATGGTATGAATTTCGAAGAAGTTTATAATGCTGCTATGAATGCTAGCGAATTCGTAAGGGGTGGAAATGGCCCAATGCTTTTGGAGCTTAAAACATATCGTTATCGTGGGCACTCAATGTCTGACCCTGCAAAATATAGAACTAAAGAAGAAGTGGATTTATATAAGGAAACTAAAGATCCAATTAACCACCTCGCCGATGTTATAATCAAAAATAAATATGCAGATCAAAACTGGATTGATGCTACTGAGAAGGATATAAAGAAAATAGTACAAGATGCAGCTCAGTTTGCTTCTGATTCAGAGCTTCCTTGCGAGAGTGAGCTATATACGGACATTTATCATACGGAGGATGCGCAATGAGCAATATAACAGTTAGAGAAGCTCTGCGTGATGCTATGGCAGAGGAAATGCGTAAAGATGAAAGGATATTTGTTATAGGGGAAGAGGTAGGTGAATATCAGGGTGCATATAAAGTAACTCAAGGATTGCTTGATGAATTTGGTCCTCAGAGAGTTATAGATAGCCCAATTACAGAGCATGGTTTTGCAGGTCTTGCAGTTGGAGCTGCGTTTGCTGGTCTTAGGCCAATAGTAGAATTTATGACATTTAACTTTGCTATGCAGGCTTTAGATCAAATAGTTAATTCTGCTGCGAAAACTAGCTATATGTCTGGTGGGCAGCTGGTATGTCCTATAGTATTTCGTGGGCCCAATGGAGCTGCAGCAAGGGTCGCGGCTCAGCATAGCCAGAATTACGCTGCGCTCTATAGCCACATTCCAGGTCTCAAAGTAATAGCTCCATATTCAGCCGAAGATGCGAAAGCTCTTTTGAAAAGTGCGATTAGGGACCCAAATCCAGTGGTGTTTTTAGAGAATGAGTTGTTATATGGTCAAAGTTTTGATGTTCCAGATGATTTAGAGCCAGTAGAGATTGGCAAAGCTAGAATAGTGCGCTCTGGGAGCGATGTAACTATAGTCTCATTTTCTATTCAGGTTAAGCTTGCGCTTCTCGCTGCGGATGTTTTAAAGGAAAGTGGAATAGATGCAGAAGTAATAGATTTGCGCACTATAAAACCAATAGATGAAGATACAATAATTGAATCAGTAAAAAAGACTGGTCGTCTTGTTGTTGTTGAAGAAGGTTGGTTCTTTGGTGGTGTTGCAGCTTCAATAGCTACAATAATTATGCAAAAAGCATTTGATTATCTTGATGCCCCTGTGGAGACTATATGTGGTAAAGATGTTCCATTACCATATGCTGTGAATCTAGAAAAACTAGCTATTCCATCTGTGGAGGAGATAGTCTCAGCGGCAAGGAATGTTTGTTACAAGAGCTAAGTAAATATTACAAAGGAAAATATTATGCCTATAAAAATTCTAATGCCAGCTTTATCTCCTACTATGACAGAGGGTAATTTAGCAAGGTGGCTAAAAAAAGAAGGTGATAAAGTAAAGCCAGGTGAAGTAATAGCAGAAATTGAGACAGATAAAGCTACTATGGAATTGGAGGCTGTAGATGCTGGAGTGCTTGCAAAAATACTAGTACAAGCAGGTAGTGAAAATGTTCCTATAAATAGCCTTATAGCAGTTGTACTTGAAGATGGGGAAAGCGAAGAAGATCTGAAAAATATGGATCTTTCTTCGACTTCTGTGAGTCCTGCTCCTCAAGCTGCTGCTGTAGAAGCTCCAAAAGAAGTTTGCGAAGTCAAAGAGCTAGCTCCATCAAAGCAAGAGGCGCAAACTAGAATATTTGCCTCTCCACTTGCTAGGAGAATAGCTCAGCAAAGTAATATAAACCTCGTAAATATCTCTGGATCTGGTCCACATGGTAGGATAGTGAAGGCGGATGTTTTAGCCTTTAAACCTGGGCAAAAAACCCTTGCTAGAAATGCAGAAGAATTCCGCATCATTCCTCACAGTAATGTAAGAAAAATCATAGCAAAAAGATTGCTCGAATCTAAACAAACGATTCCACATTTTTATTTATCTGTGGAATGTAGGTTAGATAGATTGATGGAGCTTAGAGCTCAAATGAATGAAATTGGAGAAGGAAGTTACAAATTATCTGTTAATGATTTTGTGATAAAGGCAGCAAGCTTTGCTATGCAGGATCAGCCAATGGTCAACGCTTCATGGGGTGATAATGGCATGGTTATGTATAATAACATTGATATTTCAGTTGCTGTATCCTCAGATACTGGTCTTGTAACTCCGGTTATAAAGAATGCTGATCACAAAAGCATAGTGGAGCTTTCTACTGAAATGAAATCATTAGCGGTAAGAGCTAGGGAGAATAAGTTAAGGCCCGAAGAATTCCAGGGTGGTGGGTTTACAATTTCGAATCTCGGGATGTTTGGAATTAAAAACTTTGGAGCGATAATAAACCCTCCACAAAGCTCTATTTTAGCAGTGGGAGAGGGGAGCCAAAGAGTAGTGGTCGATGCAGGGCAAATGAAAATAGCAACTGTGATGGATGTAACTTTATCTTGCGATCATAGAGTTGTTGATGGTGCGGTAGGTGCGGCGTTTCTGTCTGCATTCAAGAAATATATTGAAAACCCTGTAAGAATGATAATTAAGGAGAATGCGTAATGCAGCAATTTGATGTGGTAGTAATAGGTGGTGGTCCTGGTGGTTATGTTGCAGCTATAAGAGCTTCCCAGCTTGGAAAAAATGTTGCAGTTGTTGAGGCTAGTCATCTTGGTGGTATATGCTTAAATTGGGGATGTATACCAACAAAGGCATTGCTTCGTTCAGCCGAGATGTATCATTATGCGCAGCATATGTCAGATTTTGGTATAGAAGTGGGCGATGTAAAGTTTGATTTGAAGAAAATAGTGCAAAGGTCAAGGGATGTATCTGCCACTCTTGCTGCGGGCGTTAAGGGCCTTATGAAAAAGAATAAGGTAACTGTTTTTGAAGGAACTGGTACTATTGCTAGTGGAAAGGTTGTGGATATTGCTAGTGCTAGTGGAAAGAGCTCTATAAAAGCTTCTAATATAATAATAGCTACTGGTGCTAGAGCAAGGGTTTTAGAAGGCTACGAACCAGATGGTAAATTAGTGCTTACATATAAAGAAGCTATGATTCCTGCAGATATGCCCAAATCTCTGATAATAGTTGGTAGTGGAGCTATAGGAATAGAATTTGCAAGCTTCTACAATATGATGGGAGTAGATGTTACAGTTGTTGAAGCTCAGGATAGAATTCTCCCTGTGGAAGATAAGGAA
>JAGOJE010000055.1 GCA_017995275.1 Rickettsiaceae bacterium
GTTATAGCCCCTATAATAATAAGAGGCAGGCTATTACTGAGCAATTCATATAGAGACATATCCTTAAGGAAAAGACCCTTTGTGATTATAAGCGCATGTTTCAATGGGTTAAACCAGGTAATAGCCTGCAACCACGAAGGCATATTTTCAACAGGAGTCGCATATCCTGAAAGAGACATAGCAGGAACCATGAATATGAATGTACCAAGTATAGATTGCTGCTGAGTTTTGGATAATGCAGAAATAAATAACCCAACCCCAACTATTGAAAGAATGAATATAAACATGAATAATATCATAAATATATATGAACCTTGGAAAGGAATACCAAATACAAAAACGGCTATTGCCCATATGAATATCCCTTCTATAAGACCAAGAAAAACTGCCGGAATTGTTTTTCCTATTAATATCTCATATGGCAACAAAGGAGAAACTAATATCTGATCAAATGTTCCAAGCTCTCTTTCCCTAGAAACCGATAAAGATGTTATTATCAATGCTATTATCATTGCTAAAATAGCAACAAGCGAAGGCACAGTATACCACATATAAAGTAAATTCTGATTAAACCAATTGCGCTGCAACATCTGTAGCTTTTGGGAGCTAGATATAGATTCCGAATAATTCATTATTATGTTTGATAAATATCCACTAACTATTTGTGAAGCATTAGAGCGACGCCCATCCATTATTATTTGAATGCTAGAACCACCTCTTGATTCAACCTTCCTAGAAAAATCAGACTTTATTATCAGAGCTACTATAACTTTCTGTTTATCTATATAATCTTTTACATCATTAGCATTATTTACAAAATAAATATGCTTAAAACTAGGCGAGGCTGAAATTCTACTTATAACCTCACAGCTATGTTTTCCCATATCTTGATTATAAACAACCATCGATATGTTTTTCACTTCCAATGTTGCAGCAAAAGAAAAAATTAGGAGCTGTAACACCGGGGGGCCTATAAGCACAAACCTCCCCTTAGGATCACGAAGTAACGCCAGCAGTTCTTTGATAATAAGCGATATAATTCTTGTCATTTTTATCTTACCCCTCAAATGTCCAGCCTTTTTACATTCTTTTTAGCAGTAAGCCTAAAAAATACCGCAGCTATGATTAAAATCATAATTGCTGATTCAAATAATATAGACCATATGTTCCCCGTCAAAAACAATGTTTGCAATATTGTTACAAAATATCTAGCTGGAAATATATAAGTAATAGCCCTAATTGGAGCGGGCATGGCAGATATTTCAAATATAAAACCCGATAGCATGAATGATGGTAGAAATGCAGAAAGCAAAGCCGCTTGGGATGCAACGAATTGATCCCTAGCTATAGAAGATATAAAAAAGCCTTGCCCTAAAGCTGCTATTAAAAATATAGAAGTAGATAATAGTAGAGCAAACATTGAACCACGAAATGGCACATCATACCAGATTGTAGCCACAATGAAGCAAACAAACATAGAACATATACCAAGCGCGAAATATGGAATAAGCTTACCAAGAATGATCTGCTTTATAGTAACTGGAGTTGCAAGCATAGCTTCCATCGTTCCTCTCTCCCACTCTCTTGCTATAACAAGAGCAGTAAGCAAGGTTCCAATTAGAGTCATTATTATAGAAATTGAACCAGGTATCAAAAAATTACGGCTCTTAAGTTCCGGATTAAACCAAAATCTTGGCTCTACCGAAATTAAAGGCTCAGAAGTTTGGCCTTCACGATCAAACTCCTCATGAACCATCCATACCCTTATTACCCCTTCAACATAGCTTTGCATGAACGATGCAGTATTTGGCTCCGCCCCATCCCCTATAACCTGAATTTCTGGATTTAGATATTCCGATGCTCCATTTGACGTAAAATTTTCTGGTATCACCACAATACCCCTTAACCTGCCAGCATCAAGAAGATATTGCAAATCTCTTTTGTCATAAGTAGGGAAAATTTGAATAAATTTGGAATTTTCAAATGCCTTTATAAGAGAGGAAACATCAGCTGACTTATCTTCTATAACAAGACCTACCTTTATTCTATTAGCATCCAAACTAATGCCATATCCAAATATAAAAAGCAATAAAAGAGGAAGCACAAAAGCTATCATTATAGAGCTAGGATCTCTAAAAATCTGGAATATTTCTTTTTTTATCAACGCTTTTAATATTCTCAAACACTACCTCCTATCACTCTTTTGAGACTCTATAAGAGATACAAAGGCATCTTCTAAAGTAGGCTCCGGAATAGAAGTTGATCTAACTAAATCTTTTAAATAATCTGGCGTTCCCATTGCTATATTTTTTCCACCATAAATTAGCGCTATTCTATCGCAATATTCTGCTTCATCCATAAAATGAGTTGTAACCATAACTGTAATACCTTTGGTTACCATACCATTTATATGTAACCAAAACTCTCTCCTTGTAATTGGATCCACTCCTGAAGTAGGCTCATCCAAAAACAACACATCAGGCTGATGCATAAGACTACAAGCAAGGGCCAACCTTTGTTTAAAACCCAAGGGTAAAATACCTGCATCCATTTTTATATGAGAAGCAAGGCCAAATATATCTACCATGAGATCTATCTGTTTTTTTTGCTCACTACCAGACAAACCATACAATCCGGAAAAAAATTTCAAATTTTGCATTACATTCAAATTACTATATAACGAAAATTTCTGAGCCATATAACCTATACGCGCTCTTGCTTCTGAAGTAGCAGTTTTAAGATCAAGCCCTTTTACTAAAGCATCTCCATTAGTTGGACGAAGCAATCCACACATCATTTTGAATGTTGTTGATTTTCCAGCCCCATTCGGCCCTAAAAGACCAAAAATTTCCCCTCTTTTTATTTGGAAGCTTACATCATCCACAGCTCTAAAATCACCAAATTTTTTCGTTAAATTCCTTGCATCTATAACAGAATTTTTATCCTCTGGCTTTGCTTTTATTTCATTTGCAATAGTAGACTCTCTACAAGAGACTCCACCTAATAAATCAATAAAGCCATCCTCAAAAGAGGCTTTTACATGATGTGCATTTTCGATTCCAATCAAAGTTTTTTTATCACTAAGAACTCTTATGTTTTTCCCTTGGATAACTGCATCTTTCACTTCTGGAGATTTTAGAATCTCCATTAAAAAGCTCCTTCTACTTGACGTCTTAAGACCAGTTATATGCCAAGTTCTACCTTGTAAATTTTTTATGAGATCTTTTGGTGGACCATCATATAGTTTCTTTCCATGGTTGAGCAGAATCACACTATCACATGCTTCAGCCTCGTCTAAATAAGAAGTAGACCATACAACTGCTATACCGCGATTTGTAAGATCCCTAACCATTTTCCAAAGTTCTCTTCTAGAGATTGGATCTACGCCAACACTCGGCTCATCTAGAAAAACAATTTTAGGCTCACCAATTAAAGCGCAAGCAAGTCCTAGCTTTTGCTTCATTCCTCCAGATAACTTTCCTGCAAGACGAGTTGTAAAATCTGCGAGGCCAGTAAAATCAAGTAATTGTTTGAATTTCTGATCCTTTTTTGCAGGATCAAGAAAGCGGAGATCTGAATATAACTCAAGATTTTCTATTACTGAAAGATCTTCATATAGACCAAACTTTTGTGGCATATAACCAGATATTCGATGAATTTCTTCCTGCTGAGACTGCGTATCAAAAGAAGATACACTAACCTTGCCACTCGTTTGATTCATAAGGGCAACTAAGTGCCTTATTAAAGTAGTTTTGCCAGCCCCATCTGGCCCGACAATACCAGTCATTCTTCCAGGAAAAATCTCTATTGATATTTTGTCTAGTGCAGGTTTATCCATTCCTGGAAAGATTTTTGTAAGATTATCAGTTACAACTACTGGAGATATCATCTTTTATCTTTTATAACCTTCACAGTAACTGGCATACCCTGCTTTAACCCATTATCTGGATTTTGCACAATCACACGCAAACGGTAAACAAGACTAGTCCTAAGTTCAGATGTTTCAACGGTTTTTGGAGTAAATTCGGCTTGTGGAGATATAAAACCTATTTGACCTTCATACTGCCCACCAGCATCGGTTTTTACAACTACTTTTTGACCAGAATATATATCTCCTAGTTTTTTCTCATCAACATAAGTTCTAACCCAAACAGGCCTTTGTAAAGATAATGTATATACAGGTGCACCAGATGCTACTATCGAACCTTCTTCTCTTATTCTCGTTATTATAACCCCACCCTCAGGAGCCTTTAAATCTGCATCTTTAAGTTCTAAAGTAACCTGATCTAAACTCGCCTTTGCTGCTTGCTGATTTGCTATAGCAATACTCAAGGCTTCTCTTGCATCATCATATACCTTTTCTGAAACAACCTTCTTCTCAAACAAATCTTTTTGTCTTAGATATTCTTTTTCAGCTTTCACAAAATTCGCATCTGCTTCATCAAGATCAGCCTTTTTTATAGCAAACTGAATTTCAAATGGTTCTTTATCTAAAGTTGCAAGTATTTCATCTTTTTGTACGGAATCACCTTCATCAAAATTTAGTTTGGCAATTTTTCCAGAAACCCTAAATCCTAATACAACATCTCTTATATCCACATTGCCATAAATAGAGAATTCTTTTGAATTATTATAATATCCTAACCCGCATAAACCAAACATAGCCAAAAGAACTAATGATACTACAGCCCTAGGTTTTTGTTTGAGAGTTGGCTTAATCATTTGCCTGATTTTTTCCATATTCATAACTTCCCTATCTTTTTATGAGCCTCTGCCGCCAATTGTAGATTATCATCCAGCAGAAGATGCTCCACAATCCACGTAATGAATCTGAGCAGTTATTTCTTCCGAAAGGTTACTTACTAAAAAAGCAGCAAGATTTCCTACCCCATCTATTGAAGCCCCCCTGCCCAAAAATGTCTTACACAAATTATCATCACATAATTTGCTAAAATCTTGAATTCCAGATGCAGCCCTTGTCATTATAGGACCTGGAGAAATAGTATTTACACGTATTTTTTTTGAACCTAGATCAGATGCAAGATATCTAACTGTAGATTCCAGAGCCGCCTTTACAACACCCATCATATTATAATGTTTAATTACTTTATCACCACCATAATAACTCATAGTAACTATACTACCACCATCTTTCATCAAAGGCTCGGAAAGTTTGGCCATTTTTATTAGAGAATAGCAAGATATATTCATAGATTCTAAAAACCCCCCCTCTGAACAATCAACAAGCTTTGCGTGTAAATCTTCAATAGGTGCAAATGCAACTGAATGAATTAAAAAATCTAGCTTTCCCCATTTTTCTGTAATTATCTTGAATAGAGCTTCTAAATCACCTGCATTTTTTAAATCACATTGCTTTATTATAGAAGCCTCTAACTCCTGTGCAAGTGGCTTAACATATTCACCAGCTTTTTCATTCAAATAACTAATCGCAAGATCAGCGCCAGCTGCTCTTAAAGCTTTCGCACAACCATATGAAATACTATGATCATTTGCTATCCCAAAAACAAGCCCCCTTTTTCCTCTAAGATTTATCATTCTTTCTATACCATATTTAATACGTGAGTTGCTATTACTTTTTCTTCGTCAGTTTTAATGACTAGAACCTTTACCTTACTAGCTTCTGAACTAATTTCAAAGGAATTTTGTTGATTTTTTTGCTGGTCTATATCAACACCGAAACCTTTCAAATATTTACATATCCCATCTCTAACAACATGAGAATTAGTTCCTATACCTGCTGTAAATACTATTGTATCGAGCCCTCCTATAGTAGCAGTAAGAGAAGCCAAAGACTTTGCAGCCCTATAACAAAAAAGCTCTATAGCATCATAGGCTTTTTTAGAGCCATCTTGCAATAGAACTCTAATATCGTTACTTATTCCCGAAACACCTTTAAGCCCAGATTCCCTATATAGCAAATTGACAACTTCCTTATAATCCATACCATTTTCTAAGAAATACAATATTACACCTGGATCGATATTTCCACATCTTGTACCCATCATAAGACCTTCTAGAGCGGTAAAGCCCATAGTCGTTGCAACAGATTTAAGATCTTTCATAGCGCATAAGCTAGAACCATTTCCAAGATGCGCAACTATTACTCTAGATCTAGCTTCTTCGCCCAATATCTCTAATAGTTTTTTTGAAATATATTCGTAAGACAAACCATGAAATCCATATCTTAAAACTCCTTGCTCGAAAAATTTATGAGGTATTGCAAACATTGTTTCTATATCATGTTGCGTCATATGGAATGTAGTGTCAAAACAGGCGACTTGCTTAACCCCAGGAAATGCATCATGACACAGTTCTATAGCATGAATAGCATGCGGTTGATGAAGGGGAGCAAGTGGAATAAGAGCTTTTAGCTGCTCAAGGATTTGATCATTAATCACCGCAGGTTCATGAAAAAGCTTTCCACCATGAACAACCCTATGACCTATAGCAACTAAATAGTCTTTAAAACTACCTTCTAGCTTAGATTCTATTTCATCATCTATTTTCTTTATATGGTCACTATCACCAGGTTTATATTCAATCACTCCATTCAAGATAGATTGAAGTTCAACTCCAATTTCGAATAAAGTGTATTTTACTGTAGAAGAACCGGCATTTAGAACTAATAAATATTTTGACATTATTACCTACAATTTTTTGTTACTATAAATCAATGCCATAGCACAAGATGTCTTCCTTCCTGTACCAGGCTTTTCAGCTCTGCTTGTTAAAATTATTGGAACCTTCGCACCTAGTACTATTCCAGCGGCATCAACATCAGAAAAGCAAATCATCTGTTTATAGATAAAATTGCCAGACTCTAGATCCGGCGCAATTAATATATCAGCATCACCAGCAACATCTGAAACTATTCCTTTAATCAGTGCAGCCTCTTTTGAAACTGCATTATCAAAAGCTAAAGGACCATCC
>JAGOJE010000056.1 GCA_017995275.1 Rickettsiaceae bacterium
GCTCCATCCGTTCGCATTTACTGAGTGTACCCACCAGTCATAATTTTCTCCTGGTACAATAGGCAAGGTAATCTCATTTGTGGTTGTGGTCGCACAGCTGTCAGGGCTCTGGCACGTGCCATACCAGGAAGGTGCTGCGGAGTCAAGGCGCACTTGGTAGCTTGTTGCGCTGCTGACGGGGAACCAATTGAGTCTTACGGCAGCCTGGCCTGAAAGACACCAAACATGAGGTCCTTGTGGAACAGCAGGGGTGATAGCAAAGATATAGGACGTAGAAAGTAGTGGCGTAAGGAAATAAACAGCAAAACTCATGAAAATAGCCATAATAATTCGCAGTTGCATATTAAGTTATATCATTTTTGAAGATTAGATACAATATGTTGCTACAATAATCCATAATATAAAACCGTGCTATAATACAACCTTATGGAAGCTAAAAATGCTATGGAAGTAGCGCTCTTATTAATGGCTGATTATGAAAAAAATTTTGTATCTTTAGTTAGAGCGCAAACCCAGCGTATGATTGAAAAAGGTGTATTGCAGCAGCAGTACACAAATTTAGATAGAGCATTTTGTAATTATTTGAAAGAGGCAGAAAAGCTTGGGTTTACTATGAATGCAGAGACACAGCTCCCATTGCATCATAGTTTCAATGAATTATTATTTATAGTAAATAAAAAATATTTCAAAAAAAATATTGGAGGTCAAGTTCTGTCACCTCATTTTGATTGCCGTATGGCATTATATCCACATAATGATATGGGCGATGTGTACCTGCACAAAGTAGGAGCCGACAACTTACCAACACTTTTGGAACAATGGCCTTCACCTTTGAAAATAAATACAACATATAAGGGTTTTATCTATAACTGTGTAGATGGTATGAATAGCAGGAGAGAAGATGTGGGTTTAGTAACCTTGCACAGCAATGATCAAAGACTAGTATATATCTCCTACGGTATATCAAGAGAAAGTGAATGGGGAGGCGATGAATCTATCTTTAATTTCAATGTTGTATCAGGTATTGGCTTACCGAAACAAAGTGCGGGTTTGTGGCAAGGTGCACGCTATGAAAATATTATTAGTTACCAATTTTAAACTCTGTCACATCACCATCTTTCATCACATAATCTTTACCAACAGTCTGAACAATTCCTTTTTCACGGGCTTTTACCCATCCGCCGGCTTCGATAAATTTATCGTAGGCGACAATATCTGCTTTGATAAATTTCTTTGTGAAATCGGTGTGTATAGCACCTGCCGCATCGGGGGCGAGCGTGCCATTTTCGATTGTCCAGGCACGGGCTTCGATCTCTCCACAGGTGAGATAGGAGATAAGGCCGAGTATCTCGTAGGCTTTTTTGATAAGTCGGTTTAGACCCGTATCGGTGAGATCAAATTGTTCTAGGTATTCTTTTTGTTCTTCTTCTGAAAAGGCAAGTACATCATTTTCTAGCTTAGCATTGAGATAGATGTAGTTTTTAGCTTGTAGCTGGTCGCTTGTAGTTTCTTTGTCATCCTGAACTTGTTTCAGGATCTCCTCAATTTTTTTCTCTGTACCGGCCTTATCTTCAAGCTGTTTTTCAGAGACATTGAAGACAAAAATCTGGGGCTTCATCGTGAGGAGCTGCAGCGAGCGCGCTTCTTTGGCTTCGTCATCTGAGAGCTCACAGGTGCGTGCGGGTTTGCCATCATTCAAATGTGTTTTCAGTTTCTGTACCGCATCCCATCTGAGAAGTTCTTCTTTCGATGCTTTTCCTTTGGGTTCACGTTGTTTTTCGAGTGTCGCAAGATCGGCGAGTATGAGCTCTGTGTCTATGATGCCGATATCGCGTGCGGCGTCTACGCTATTTGCCACGTGCACTACATCGCCGTCTTCAAATACGCGTGCAACATGCGCAATTGCGGCAACTTCTCGGATATGAGACAAAAATTTATTTCCAAGTCCTTCTCCTTGTGAAGCCCCAGCGACAAGTCCTGCAATATCGTAGAATTCAACAGTAGCTGGCACAATACGGGCGGCGTTTACGAGCTTGGCAAGCTCCGCCAGTCTATGATCGGGTACTTCGACAATCCCCACATTTGGCTCGATGGTGGCAAAGGGGTAGTTGGCAGCATAGGCGACCTGCTTTTTGAGCAAGGCATTAAATAAGGTTGATTTTCCGACGTTTGGGAGTCCGACGATACCGATACTTAGGTTCATGCAGATATTATAGCAGGAGCGTACGCTTATGTGGCTATATTAAAACTCTTACAGTTAGTGATATAATACTTGCCTAATGATAGGAAACACAATATGGAGAGGTATAGTATTAACATTATTTTCTATATCGAAAATTTATAAATTAATACTCTTGGGCATATTATCTGCAATTTCGCTACATATTATATTCATTAGTATATTAGGAATTATTAGTACAGAAAATATTACATATAAATACTTAATTTATTTGGTAAAACGTTGGCTTTTACAAAATGAGAGGACAATATTATTAAAATATTCTTTAGAACAATTAGAAAACGCAAAATTACTTTTAATAATATTAGTAATTTTTTTAATTATATTATTTATTTTGCTTATTATTAGGAAAAGATATCTTTATATTAATTATGTTAAAGGTTCTCCCCTTGATCTACATTATATAGAAAAAGTATTTGTTTATATTTGGAGCCTTTCAGTAGGGTTTTTTATATGCTTGTCCATTTGGATAAAAATAGATAATGGGGAAGTTCTATTGAAAGGATTTCTTCGCTATTATCTCTTACTTATATATGTATCTTCTTTATTAGGAATAATATTTCTTTGTATCTCGCGTATAGTTTCAGTCTGGACAACTAATATGCTTTTTTTATCAGGAATTCCAATTGACGAAGAGTTGTACTCTAAAAGTCAATTGGACGATATTAAAAGCAAAATAGGTAATCGGCATATATTTAACAACATAAATCGTGGCTTGGAATTTTTAGAGAATATTTTATCTAAGCTTAGAAATTTTGAACTTGCAAGGAAAAGTTACACAATAGTGATTGATGGAAAATGGGGTGCAGGTAAAACTTCTCTTATTAGAGTTTTTCAAGATATTTCTACAGATAGATCAATTTTATGGGTAAGATTTAATCCAAATTACTTTACTAATCATACAGAACTAATTGAAGAATTCTTTAATACATTAGACGCCAAAATAAGTGAAAGATATGGTACTGGTTTAGGTTATTCATTATACGAATACCTTAGACTTATTACACCAGCTTTAGAAGATGTAAATGGTATAAGGAGTATTACAAAGTTTATTAATAATATATTTTTTAAGAAACAGACTATTACTAAGTTGAGAGAGAATATTGCATCTAAGTTACAGGATATCAATGAAAAGATAATAATAGTTATAGACGATATTGATCGTATGGAGCCTAAAGATATTATTATTCTTCTTCGTTTAATCAGATTTCTATCAGATTTCCCTAGTACAGTTTTTATATTACCAATGCATTATCAGCATGTTAGTACTATTGTTCAGAGACAATTAGGGGAAAGCGAATACAAAAATTTTTTACAGAAAATAATAAATGCTAGGTATTTTTTGGAGTCGTATACCTACCAAGATATGTTTGCTATTTATAAATATTATCTAACTAGTTATGATGCGGTCAAATACAAACCAACTGAAAAGGAGTATTTAGATGTTTTTGAAAAGCTGATGATGCAATCATTATCAAAACAAGTTAGAGAGTATCTAAATATCCACAGAGCAAAAAAAATTGAAGTAAATAACTACAATGCTGCTCTTTTTGAAACAGAATATTTATTCTATAAGGATTATTATGAAATTATTAATATAGATAGGAAACAGTCTTTTTATTCTTATTATAAAGAGCTACACTTAATTTTATATCCAGTTCTGCTAAATTTTATTATAGATATTGCGGAGAATAAACATAAAACTTTTGATAATTTTAATTTCGACCTTTATAAAATTGCGAATTATATTTGGAAGCTGCGGGCAGTACACGATACTATCGATTCTTATCAAGAAAAAATCTTTTATGAATTAGCAAATTTTGTAAACAAAGTTAAAGAGGTTGATAGTGCTGAACTAGCTGTATTAAATAATGGTGTAAGTGAAATCATTAACAGAGTAATCTTAAATTTTGAAAGTAGACAACAGGATATTACAGAACTCACAAATTTATTCTATTATCCTGCAAAATTTAAGACATATATTTTGAGAAGAATTAATTCAGGTTTTGAAGAGGGTTTTGGTAATGTAAAACATAGTATAGATAGAGTTTTACATGAAAAAAATATATATAGGGACGAAGAAATAAGAGAGTTTTTAAATACGTTAAGCATGTCCTTAACAAAGGATATTATAACAATCATTGAAGGAAAGGATAAACATAAACAAAAAGATAGAGAAAATGATCAAATTAAATCGATTATTATTCAAAGATTATTTACTGCACGCGATATAAAGCACTTTGATCAATATTTGATCAGTTCCTCAGATGATTTGAGCATTTTTAAAAATTCAGTCCAATACAATGAGTTGGTTAGCCAGTTTGTTGAGCAGATAACATTGCCAGAATTATAATTGTGTTTATTATTCTAGTTTAGAACTCTCGCTATTCACGTTCTTTTGCAAGTCATAAACTTTTAGTATAATTTTGTACATATTGACAAATTGTACAAAATGTACTATATTTATCCTATGACATCTACCATCAGTGCTTCGGAAGCACGAAATAATTTTTCTGAGATTATCAATAGAGTACAGTACAAAGGTGAAAGTATCATTATTGAAAAGCAGGGGAAGCCTGTGGCAAAGATAGTGGCTATGGCTGAAACAACAGAGGAGAAAAAACAATTTAATCCTCCGGTATTTGCAATGGGTGGAGCAACGAGTCATTATTCACGTAAAGAAATCTATGAATAAATCACTAATTGACTCCAATATCCTGATTTATGCTCATGATACTGATTCTCCTTTTCATGCAGCTTCCTATAATTTCATCAAACAGCAAGTACAGAAAGAGTTGGTTTGTTTCACATTCCAGAATTTGGTAGAAGCCTATCGCATCTGGACCCAAAAATTACGCAAACCTATCTCGCCGAAGCAGGCCGTAGATATACTGAACTATTATCTAAGTTCCGATATACCTGTGCTATATCCTACACAACAGACATCAAAGATACTGAGCAAACTAGCCGTATCATATAAGATTCAGGGTGTACACATTTTTGATTCACTGATTGCGGCCTTGATGATAGAAAATAATATTAAGACAATCTATACGGTAAATATCCGAGATTTTAGTGGGTTTCGTGAGATTTCAGCGCTTAATCCATTTAGCTAATTATTTGACTCCCTTGGCTTACAGCTCATCAGCGGGTATAGTTCTACCACCGCAAGAAAACATTTTCAACTTATAGCATACATGCGGTATAATTAGACTTCGTATTTCAGCATCTCCTGGCTCTATGTTTGCTATACAGATGTTGAAATACATGTACTTTCATAAACCGCACTATATCTTATAGCTTCAACGTACTGGTAGAGGGGGGCTAGCCCTTTTGTACTGGTACGTTGAACTATAGTAAAAAGGAGAAAACTCATGAAAAAACGTGCTCGAATCCATCGCTCAGTGGCGTTACCTAAATTTAAAGCCATTGATGTTTGGGCAGCATTGTTGATTTTGGTAATTTTTTTTGCTGCTTTGGGATGGCTTCTAGGTCCAGAAACTGTCGTGAAGCTGTTGTGGCCATCGTAGGAGAAAACTCATGAAAATAAGTGATGGAAGAGTGCCTCTTTGGGGTGTAGTGTTAATCAGCTTTGTAATAATGCTGATTGCACAGCTTATCTCGATGGGCCCGCAAGGGTTTATGGAGTGGGTTTTGAGCTTCTTTTAGGAGGGAAACATGTACCACCGAGACTGGCCGCTGCGCGTGGCTATAAGCTACGTCGGCATTGTTATTATAGCCATCATTCTCATCGGGATAGTGTTGGCTAAATAGTCCGGAAAGGCCAGAGAGAATCCTCTCTGGCCTTTCATCCTTCCCGATATAGTGCGGTTTTCTTTCTTAAAATTGATACTTCAGCATTTCATCCCTATAATCTCTTTATGGATAAAAATCATTCCCCGTGGCTGGCCGAGCTCAACAAAGATCGACAACCCCATGCCCATGATGAAAATATAGCCTATGAAGTGGCTATTGTTGGCGGGGGAATAGCCGGGATGGTGACTGCTTACTATGCTCTCACGCAGACAGAGAAAACAGTGCTTCTTGTCGAAGCCACACGTATAGCACATGGGGCAACAGGGCATAATGCCGGCCAGGTAGTCGACTATTTTGAAAAACCATTCTCTGAAATAGCCATAGAATATGGTCTTCCCATGGCTGTCGAAGGACAAAAAGCTGTGACTGGGGCATGGAAACTGGTTGAGGAAATCCTTGAAGAAACCCGTATGCGCATACCCTTTGCCCGATTTATGGGCTATGCAGGTTGTACGACCATGGATCAACTACTTGTACATTTGGAAAACAAATACCAAAAATGCGCCGGCGGATTGCATGTAGAGCGGGCAATGCTTGCGCAAGAACTTATCAAAAAGGAAAATATTCCTACAAAATATCATGATTTTTGTAGTTTTATCCCTCATGCAGAAGTACTCAAACATTTGGAGACACCACACATGAAGTATATTGCTGCACTTCAATCTCGCAAAGGCACCATGAACAGTGCCCTTTTTGTAGAAAAACTTTCAGATTATTTACTCGAGACATATAGAGGGCGTTTTGCCATACGCGAACATGCGCCCGTGGATGAAGTGCATC
>JAGOJE010000057.1 GCA_017995275.1 Rickettsiaceae bacterium
TTTAGCCCGCGGTTTAGTCATATAATATTTTCTATCTTCATCAGTGAATTTTTCTATAGAGTATCTTAGCATCGTGCGCGGCATGTGCTGAGTATTTTCGTCCAGGAAAAGCTTTAACTGTGGAGCGTCAACTTTTCCTGCCTCTCTTAGCATCCATCCAGTTGCCTTATGTATGAGGTCTTCTTTGTCTTGAAATAGCATTTTGGCTATTTCGAATGTGTAGTTTAGTTTTTTACATTTGGCTATAAAAAACCATGTTGATACTATTGCTATTCTCCTCTCCCATAGATTTTTTGATTTTGCTAGGTCTAATAAATAGCTTTTGTCTTTTTTATCTGCAAAATAGGCTCCAACAATAGGCCTAGCAGAAAGATCAACCAAATTCCAATTATTAACATAGTGGATATTATCTATATAAAAATTATATATTTTTTCTGGATCTTTATTATACAATTTCACCAGTACTAAAAGTGCGAATAATCTCTCCTCGTTAAATTCAGAAGATATAAGTGTTTGTATTTCTTCTAGTGAAAGTGATTTATAGTAAGTATTCACGATTTTTCTTACTGCTGGAACTTTAACCCCAAGAAATTTATCGTGACTGCCATAAGATCCTGCTCCTGTTTTAAAAAACATTGTGCGTTTTTCTTGCGGGATAGATGCAGCATTAATTAGTAGAGTTCTTATATTCATGTTCTAACAACCATTGTTTACGATTCGTTCCACCTGCGTATCCACCTAAATTACCATTATTTCTGATGACTCTGTGACATGGCGCTATTATTGCTATTTTGTTTTTCCCATTAGCATTTGCTACTGCTCTGAAAGAACTTTTACATCCAATGAATTCGGATTGCTCTTTATAACTGATGGTCTTACCATATGGAATAGTTAGCAATCCATGCCACACTTTGTTTTGGAATGTAGTTCCATCGACGAGAGTTTTTATAGTGAAATTTTTTAAATTTCCAGAAAAATATTGTTCGAGTTCTTCTTTCAGTTTTTGTGATGTAACAGAAGTTTGTTGTATATATTCTGGAGATTTGTATATAGAGTCTACAAAGTTTAAAAAACAAAGCCTTTCATTATCAAATAGAGCAAGCATTTCGCCCAAGGGGGTATATATTTTTTCTCCAATTAGCATAAACTACCTTTTTACTGATGATGTGACAGTTAGGCTTAATTCACCATCTTTCATTTCTGCGGTCAAATTTTCACCAATATTAGTGGTAGTTGTAGAGGAAATGATTTTGCCGGATGTGGACCTAATTACGGAAAATCCTCTAGATATTACATTTTTATAATCCAAACTTGAGAGAAGGCTACTGCACATTGTAAGCCTATGAACGAAGTTATCCAATATATCTTTTGCTTTTTTATTGAGGTTATCCGATACCATTTGCAAATGATTATATTTAAATGGCAGCATTTTTGCCGGGTTCAAAAACTCTATTCGATATTGTGACAATTGAATTTTTTTCAGATTTAAAAATTTCTTGGGAAGTTCGTAAAAGCTAAATATCAGATTATCAAGATTTTGCTGACTCCTTGTGATTATATTATAAGGTTTTGCAATTATTGTAGAATGGGCTGATATTAAATCCCGAAGATAACGAATTCTTGCAGTGACATTTTTATGAATTCTATCAAAATAACTAGAGAGAGTGTGCTTTATATCTGCAATGACTGGAGTAGCAAATTCAGCGGCTGCTGTTGGAGTTGGCGCTCGCATATCTGCAGCAAAATCCGTGAGTGTAAAGTCCGTCTCGTGACCTATTGCCGATATTACTGGGATAGTAGACGCAGCGACTGCTCTTACTACTATCTCTTCATTAAAAGCCCATAAATCTTCTATGGAGCCGCCTCCGCGGGCCACTATTATTACATCTGGTTTTGCTAATGGTTCCATATTATTGAAACCATACATAGCTTTTGAAACTTCATCAGCGGCTGTTTCTCCTTGTACAGATACTGGCCATATTAGAAGTTTTACAGGGCATCTGTCGGAGATTCTGTGAATCATATCTTTTATCACTGCGCCTGTAATAGATGTAATTATACCTATAGTTCTTGGAAAAAATGGAATGGGTTTCTTTCTTGATAGATCAAATAGGCCTTCTGATTGAAGCTTTGCTTTCCTTGCTGCTAATATCTGCATTAAAGCCCCAGCACCTGCTGGCTCTATATGTTCAACGCTCAGCTGATATTTAGACTGGCCAGCGTAAGTAGTCACTCTTCCTGTTGCTATTACTTCTAGACCTTCATCTGGTTTTGCTGGCATTTTGGACAATACATGGCGCCAGCATGTTGCTGCAATTACTGCATTTTCGTCTTTTAAATTGAAATATCCATGTCCAGATGCCGCTATTTTTAATCCTGATATTTCCCCTCTGATTCTAACATAGCCGAATTGCCTTTCAATAATGGTCTTTATTTGGCCAGAAATTTCAGTTACGCTATATTCTTTTAGCTCAGATTGAGAAAAACTAACTACATTATTCATGTTACTACAATTAATATGTTTTGAAAGTTTGAATTTTAATGTATTTTTATTGTGATAGAAAAATAAGGTTATATCAAATGCGATTTTTGCGCAACTTAATTATTAGATTGCTAACAGCCTGCGCTTTAGTCGCTGGAAGTTATGTCTTCGCTGAAGTGTCGCAGGATAATTTCTTGTCAGCAGATACTATTAAATATGATAATCAAACTAATAGAATAAATGCTAGTGGGCATGTCAATATACTAAACAATGGCTATGTAATAAGAGCAAATAGCGTTACTTATGATATATCAAGTGGCGAATTATGGGCAAATGGAGGGGTTAGAGTAAAGTCTATAATCAAATCCTCTAATAAAAAGAAGTTTCAAATGGATGGAGATAGCGTATATTTCAAAGACAAAATGAAAAAGGGGATAATAAGAAATTTTGTCCTTTATTTTGGAGATAACTCTATAATAGCCTCAAGGCTTGCAGAAAGAAGTGATGAGAATCATAGTAGGTTAGAAAAATCTAAATATACGGCATGTTCTATATGCAATAATAGACATCCTATATGGGAAATATCAGCAAAAAAAACGAATATAGACCTCGAAAAGGAAAAAGTCACATATGAAAATGCTTTCTTCCAAATATATGGTGTACCTGTATTTTATACGCCATATTTTGCTCATCCTACGCCTAAAGCAAAACCACAATCAGGTATTCTTATTCCTAATAAGAAAAAAGCTGGTATCGGCCTACCAATATATTATAGAGCAAAAGACAATTTAGATTTTACATTAACTCCAAGATTTAATAAATCAACTATAGTTACTGAGTTAGAGACTCGTTATTTGACGGAAAGAGGGAAATATAACCTAATGGGTAGCTATGCTAAATCAAAAGTAACAAAAACCTTGAAAGATGGAACAAAAAAAACTGGAAAATATCATCGTTATTTTGTGAGTGGACAAGGGGTTGTTTCAGAAAATGGATATAGCTATCAGATAGATGCCAACAGGGTTTCAGACAAGGCTTATTTGAAGGAATTCTATAATAGAAATGATAATATGCTAAAATCAAGCCTATATGTAGAAAAGGTTGATAGAACTAACTTTGTTACGGGAGAAGCGATTAGTTTTCAGGGTCTTAAGGCAGAAGATTCAAGGTCAACAGATCCATTTGTTTTGCCAGAGATACGCGTAAAACACGTAGCACCTATTGTCAATGAGGACACAACTTTAACGCTTGAAAATAATGCTATAAGTTTTGGTAGAGGTGCTAATTATAATGCAGCAAGGAATTCCTTTTCTGCATTGCTGTATCATAAATATACTACTGATAATGGGCAAATAATAAATGTGTCAGGATATGATAGAATTGATATGTACCATATTGACTCCTCTAAAACAACAAATCAACCAGATCAGAATAAAACTTTGATGAGGAATATTCCTGAAGTGCATGTTGGGTGGAGATATCCTCTTGCTAGAATGAACTCGCTTGGTGGGCATACTTTAATAGAACCAAGGGCTTTACTTGTTGTCGGGCAGGGAGATTTTAGGAAGAATAATAAATATAATTACATAGATTCTGTAAATTATAACATGAGGGAGGATAATTTATTTTCTTCTAATAGAAACTCAGGCATAGATTTTCATGAATATGGAAGAAGGGTTAGTTATGGCATAAGTGCTACTCATAACACCAAAGAAAATTGTACTTTGAAAGCCTTTTTAGGGAGTTTGAATTATCTTAACAAGCCAGCTCCTAGAGATACAAGATTTTTAATAAAGACTTCTATAAATTTTGATGGAATGGTTGAGATATATCAAAATAGTACTATTAGCAATAGGGATTTTAATCCAATTAGGCGTGAATTTGGAACATGGTACGATAATGGAAAATTTTATGCTGGTGCAACTCTTATCGATATAAATCTGCAAAAAGCTTATTATGGTACGACAAATCGAGATGATGTTACTGAAGATATTAAGCAATTAAGCCTTGATACTAAATATAAAATAAACGAAAGGTGGCGAGTTGGCTTTGATACAACGCTTGATGTCAGATCTGATAAGAAGTTTTCACTAATATCCCGTAATATAAGAGTGACATATAATTGGGATTGTGTTAGTATGTCACTGCGTTTTGGTAGAAGTTATACATCTGATCCAAAGCGTGGTATTTATAAAACAAACACTAGAGAAGTTGCTCTGAGTTTGAAAACTATAGATTTCTAGTGTCACAGAATTACGGTATTTTGCATGAAAAATTATATAATAGCTGCCCTGTTATTTATTTCTATCCCATTTGGGTCATTTGCGTCTGAGAAGATTGTTGCAATAGTCAATAATTCTCCAATTACGCTTCAGGAATTAAATGATCGTAAAATGCTTATAGCCTTTATCTCTCATATAGATGCGAGCAATCCAGCTGAGAGTCAAAAGCTTCAGAAAACTGCTATGGATAGTCTTATAGATGAAGAATTGCTCAATCAGCAAAAGGAAAACTTTGGCCTCGAGATTGCCGAGTCAGATATAGATAATGGTGTTAGGAATATAGAAAAGCAGAATAATATGCCTGATGGTGGTCTTGCTACTTTACTTTCTAAAAATGGAATTAATATTTCAAGCTTTAGAAAGAAAATAGCTTCAGACTTATTGAAATATAAAATAATGGCTGAAGTTATTACTCCAGATGTAAAAATTACATCTTCTCAGCTGGAGTCTGTAATATTGAGTCAGAATTACAAAGATGCGTCTGTCGTATTAAAAATTCTTACTTCTAAAGATTCAAGCTCTGCTAGCCATAAGGAAATGAGAACCTTATCGAAGAGAATCAGGGGATGTGATCTTTCTGGCGTTAAATACGACTCTTTCGCAACTTTAGAAGATGTAGATACTAAATTTAGCAAGCTTGATCCTAAAATAAAAACTACTGTTATTAATTTACCAGTAGGGAAGTGTAGTAGCGTATTGATGCTTGACGATCGTTTCAAGATATTGGTCTTATGTTCCAAAAAAATGGATGCTTTTAACCAAAAAGAGGGGGACTATTTGTCTAACGTTCTCATCAACAAAAAAGTTGCTATAAAGCTAAAGAAATACCAAATTGAGCTTCGTCAGAGGGCTTATATAAAAATTTTGTAGGATTCATGAATTTACCATCTATAGCTTCGCACGCTAAAGCTCATGGCATTACTCCTCAAAAGAAGCTTGGTCAGAATTTCATTTTTGATTCTAGCTTATGTGATAAAATTGTTTCCAGGACTCATTCTATCAGAGGAAGAGAGGTTCTAGAAATTGGGCCTGGCCCTGGCGGGTTAACAAGATCTATATTATCACAAAATCCTTCAAAACTGACTGTGATAGAAAAGGACGAAAGGTGTATTGCACTACTTTTGGATTTACAAAAATATTATCCAAATCTACATGTAATATCTGGGGATGCGCTTGAAATAGGTGTAAGGGATATTACAGACTCTAGAATTACGATAATTTCTAACTTGCCATATAATGTTGGTACTGAACTTGTATTTAGATGGTTAGATACTCCGAATCTAATAGATTCTATGACTTTAATGTTACAAAAGGAAGTTGTTGATAGAATTTGCGCAAAACATTCAACCAAGGCATATGGAAAATTATCAGTGATGTGTCAAAATCTAGCGGAGGTATCTAAGGAGTTTGATGTGTCACCAAAAGCCTTTTACCCCCCACCTAAAGTACATTCTAGTATTGTAACTATAATTCCTAAAAAACCATTATTAGATAGCGAGTTAATAACAAATTTGCGAGCTATATCTCACAAAGCTTTCATGATGCGTAGAAAGATGGTAAAA
>JAGOJE010000058.1 GCA_017995275.1 Rickettsiaceae bacterium
ATATCTACTAGGCACAACAAAGCGACTCCGAACGGAAGCATGGGGATTAGAGGCCTCTTTTGGCAGATTTCTTACTATAAAATGCGGAAGTCGGGAGAGCCTGGGTCCAGGTTTAATAAATTAGTCCGAAGGACTCATTATTATATAAAGAGCAACAAGTTGCAGGATTGTTACTCTGGACCCCGGATCTTCGGCTGCGCTTCGCTCAGCCTGTCCGGGGTGACAATTTCAACACCCCCGCGCGCAGATACTATCATTGCACTTTCTTTCCCATACATTCTACAGCAAAAAATTCATAAACTGGATGCTCCAGGCTGGATAAAGCAGCTTGTGACGAAATAATCCATCCATGGAATATGTTTTTCCCATCTTCATCTGGTTTGTTTTCGTTAACATTAATGAGAATACGATTCCCAGGTAAATAAGGATCTGGTGACTGCCAGCATCTCTTTAATGTTATCTCTGCATTATGAAAATAAGCTTTTTGTCCAAGTCTTATCGTCATAACTTTAGAATTTGCTGTTATTTTATTCAAGGCTATTATTTTTGCACTATCGTGATATCCAGGTTCACTCGCTTTTCCGTTTTTTTCTATTAAGTGACTAAATACAGAATCATCTTCTGCTTCTTCAACTTGTGCTGAGTCTGGATCTTCATCCATTATGTCAAATATAGAATCTTCTGCAAATGTCGTGGAAAATATTGATATAAACAGTGCAAGAAGTAGTTTTTTCATTTTTACTTTTCTCCTTTCCTCTGTAACTCTCTGGCTTTTGAAAGCCTCAAAAATCTAGCAAAGGAGAATATCATAGAATCTACGAAACCATCAAAACCAAAAACGAAATATCTCCTTATGAAAAAAGCCTTTATTAGCCAAAAGAAAAATTCGGATATTACCCTTATGCTGCTAATTTTTCTACCAGAGGCTAGCATGTCTTTTGCTTGTTCACTAGAATAAAAATTCGCCTTTGCAACAAGCTGCTCTATTGATGCTCCAGAATAATGTAGGGCAGGGGCTTTTAATTTTGTAAAGTCAGTGTCTGAGCCATATCCAGAGCTCCAAGAGACTACATCATGTGTTGTATATCCGGATGTGTTAAAAAACCCAATATAATTTTTATTGTATAATCTTATGAAATAGTTGTTGGGAGCAAATAACCTTGGCTTAGAATCATTCCTATGCATTATTATCATATTCATATCATAGGCTTTATATTTATCTTGTTTTTCAGTCTTAAATAGCAAAGCTATTTCCTCTTGGAGCTCTTTCGTTAGCTCTTCATCAGCATCTAGGTTTATTATCCAATCATTTTTGCAAAGGCTCTCTCCAAATATTTTTTGATTTACATATCCAGACCATTCGTTGAAAACAACGCGTGCTCCTAAATCTTTAGATATTCCAACAGTATTATCTGTACTTCCGCTATCTATAACTATTATCTCTTCGGAAATTTCTTTTAAGCTGTTTATTGCTCTAGCAATGCGCGCTTCTTCGTTTTTTGCTATTATGAATGCAGATATTTTTGCCATGGTTAAATAAGCTCTTTATATACATCAAGAGTTTTAGATGTCATCTGTTCTAATGAGAAATGTTTTTTTACAGAATTGCGTGCAGCTTTTTGTATTTTCTCAGCCTTAGTTGTTCCAAGCATCTCAATTGCGTGGGAAATTTTTTCTGATAGATCAACAGCATCCCCTGGATTCACGTGGAATCCAGTAGATTCATCCTTTATTGTTTCAGCTGAGCCGCCAATATTAGAGGCAATAACTAGCTTTTCCATTGATTGAGCTTCTATAACCACTCTTCCAAAAGCTTCTGGTTCAATAGAGGCTGATACCACTAGGTCTGAAAAGCCGTATAAAGACATCATATCATTTTCAGGGCCAAAAACTTTTACCTTACTTTGAAGTTTTAGTTCTGAAATTTTTTCATGAACTCTTTTGTTAAAATTTGGATGTTTGGAAAGATCCCCAACTATTAGACAACGAAAGTCTTTATTTCTAATCAGATTTAGTGCGTCTATTAAAACCATATGACCTTTCCAGCTTGTCATCCTTGCGGGTAGTAATATTATAGGGATGTCTTTTGATATATGATATTTATCCTTAAATTTATCTTTCAAAGAATCCGTAAAATTTGAAGGGTCAAAATGGTTGTAATCGACTCCACGATGAATCACTCGGATGTTTTCTTCTATTGCATTGTAATTTTCAATTATATGTTCTTTGACAAAATTTGATACTGCAATTACACGCTCTCCCTTTACCATAACAGAGTTGTAGATTTTTTTGAGCTTTGTAGAAAAATTATATATACCATGAAAAGTCGTAACAAACCTTGCTTCCGTTTTTCTTGCTGCGGCATAAGCACTCCATGCTGGTGCGCGTGATCTTGCGTGGATCAAATCCACATTTTCCTTGTTTATTATATCTGCTATAGAGAGGTGATTTTTGTATATAGTGATTGGGCTTTTGGAATTTACCCTCATTTTTATATGTTCTGACCCATATTTTTCTAAATTATGAACAAGAGAGCCTCCAGAAGAAATAACTAAAGACCTAAAGTTATTATCAACCAAGGCTTTTGCTACATCTATCGTTCCGCGCTCAACCCCGCCAGACATTAGGGATGGAACCACTTGTAATATTGTTTTTTGTTGATGTTTTGGCATTTCCTACCATTAGTAATAGCACATAAATCAAGATGAATTTATCGCTCAATTAGATAATAAAAGCAAGAGAAAACTAATAAGAATCTCATTTCTTTTTATATATTTGTATCGGTAGAGTCTATTCCATCATTGTTACCGCATAGATTGTAATAAGAGTTTTTTAAATCTTCCCACTTTTGATTTTGTTCATCTATCTCGAGATTTAATTCCCCTATCGCTCTGTCTTCATAACTTTCCGGTAGAATTTTCTTTAATGGATCATCTTTTTCAAATAGAACTTCAAGTTTCTTTATTGCTGAATCCTTAAGCCATTTGTAATGAGATGCTTCTCTTATATGTTTTATCAGAAGGTGTTTTGTTTTTATCACTTCAATAGGGGGGGCATCGTAATTTTGATTGAGTATATTTTCATAGGTGCTACATAAGATGCCTAATATCCTTTTGTTTTTTGCTACTTCTTCTGATTTTGAGAAGATTTGGGATAATGTAGCTACTAAGATTAATCGGGCTTTGTTGGAAGTTTCAGTAGAAAGGGCTATGCTCAATATTTTTTCTGCTCCGGAATCAGAAGTCAGCAAACTACCATAGAAGGAAAATAGCTCCAAAAAGGCGTATTCGGTAGGTACTGGTGGTTGGTTTTCTACTTTTATTGTATAACGAAATTCATCTTCTGTATCGCTATCACTATCACTATTAGAGCGCTTTTTGGCCTTTTTGGTGCGGTATCTAGGCATAATTGAGGCTTGGTTTACAAAATGGTTTTATAATAGTAGTACTATTTTACGCAATGTATATTTACCACATAATCTCTAACTTTTCTATCAATATCGTAATTTATGAAGATATCATATGTAGAATTTGAGGCATATGGGATATTATTGCGTTTTAGGAAGTCCGTTATTCCATCAAGGCCTATTGCAAGGCCAACAGATTTAATAGGAATATCTGGATTATCTTCTGAATAGGTGGTGACCTTGGCTGTAACAACACCTACAATGTTTGAGCTTCTGTCAAGCAATGGTCCTCCACTATTTCCATGGTCGATGTTATCTGTAAATTGTATATTGGTGAAATTAGTTGAATCTGTACGCTGGCTTACATTTATCACGACAGCTTCTTTTATTAAATATTCTCCTATTTCCGATTGTTTTAATGGATATCCAACGCTAAATAGAATATCGTTCTTGGCTATTTGAGTGTAATTGGATCTAAGATAAGGCACTCTTTTTACAGTTCCTTTTGTTCTTAAGATAGCAAGATCTAGTTCATCATCTATGGCAACAATCTCGGCAAGTTGTGGTTCAACTGCTCCTCTGACGGCTATATTTTTGCAGCGACCTTCTCCTATCACATGTTTGTTAGTGATTATATTATCCATATTTATGTAGAAACCAGTCCCCATTTCTATTTCATACATTTTTCCTGGTTCAAGGCCATAAAATCTTACATTGTCCCACTCTTCCTGGCTTGTATCAGCTTGTGATAATGATGTAATAAGGGTGGAAAATAAGATTAACAGCAGCTTCTTCATAATATTTGTTCTTTTATATAATCTGATACCTTTTCTGCTTCATCAAAAGGATCATATTCATATGTTTCTAATGTTTCTATATCTCTTGTAAGGAATTTTGCTACTCCAAGATCAACAAGCTGCTGAGCAAAATATCTGTGTTTATGCATATTTTTATCATTAGAGTGAAAAATATAGAGAGGTTTGCCAGATGCACTCGCTTCACTGCACATAGAAACTGAATCACATGTGGCTATTATGAAGTCAGCATCTGAAAGCATTCCGTAATATGGGTTAGGGTCTGAACTTGATACAGGGTCATACACAACGTGTGGCCATTGGAATTCCTGTCTGATTATGTTTTTTACTTTATCACTCGTTCTGCGGCTAAAGCTTACAAATACATTAATCCCGTGGTTTATGCTTATTGCATTTATCTGTTTTGCTAATCTTTGAGCTTCTTCTTCGGTGAATTTATATTTTTTCGTATCACCACCAATTAGTACGGCAATAAAATTCTGTAGATGGGGATTTGATGATTTTATAGTTCCTTTAGCATCCCTTAATTTGCTTTTTATATTGTGAAGTGAGCCTATAATAGTCATGATTTTTCCGCCGTTATCAGTGAATTTATCATGTTGTGGCAGAATTATTAGATCAAATTTAGAAGGAGCCAAAAATGGCTTCATTATTTGTATTACCTTAACTTCAGGATATCTATCTTTTATTGAAAGAGCTACGGGGGCAGTCCTCCTTCCAGATGAAATTATAATCTTTGGTGGAATATCTGAGGTAAGATCTGATGAGGTGGATTTTAAGTGAATTTCTGTGGAGCCTAATATAAAATTTGGTAGCAATGCCCAAAGATTATACTCTAGCTTTTTTATTTCGAAAGTCATGGAAAGCTTCTCAGCAAGCGCAACGGCTTGGACCGTAGAGCCAGTTTTGGAATCTGATAAAACCCAAATATCTGCCATCATATAGTTAACTACTAGTTTATGTTTAGGTGTCGCTCACTAGGTTGTATAAAAATGCGCTATGTCATTCGTGTCCGGGATCACAGCAGTCCATCCAACCGGGTGAGCAGATACATATTTAGTAATAGTATAAGAATTGTACTGATTTGCAAATCATTTGCGTTTCTTTTTTGATTTTCCCCTGAAATTTCTCCAAATTAGGAAGCATAAATGATTCACTGCCATTATTATTAGGCCGGAGAAAACAACGTCACTGAGGAAATGTCCGCCTTGTATTATTCTTCCCATACCTATTATGGATCCAAGCCCTACGCCAAATAGGAATGCTGGAGTTTTATATGGCTCTGGTACTACATAACTAATAGCTGTGAAATAATATCCCATAGCAGCATGACCAGAAGGGAATGAGCAATTATGCCTACATTCGTTGCATGGTCTTAATGCTCCTGTGAAGGCTTTGTCTCCATGAAATTCCAGAATATCTCTAGGCCTTGCGCGCCCTATATGCTCTTTTAATGCGTAATTTACTGTAAGACCAGGCCCCAAAATTGCAGTAATTACAAGAAAAAGGGCGGGAGAAGTTGCTATTTTCTTGCGCATTAGAGCTAGATATATAATATAGACGAGGCAGAAGGCCGCAAATGCACCAGTGATTATTGGAACTAAACGGAATATATAAACCGCGACTGGATGGTTTTTATATACAAAATCCAATGGATATAAGTAGAATAAGCTGCTAAAGCTTATATCAACTTTTGGGAATATGGTTAAAATTCCAGCAAGGATTGCAAATCCTACTATGCAATATTTTTTTATCATCAATTTAATAGGTTGTTTGTCTCATTTCCATCCAGGTTTCTAAGATAGCATTTAAAACCCTTTCGCCATAATAATCTCTGTCGTCATCAAAATCTTCAAGGCTTATAACAAGTTCATGTAAGTCAGCCAGTTTTAGTTTTTCTATTTTCTCATCATGATAATTTTCTTCCAAAGCTTCAGCTATGTTTTCTATATCATTCCAGCGCATAATATATAACCTTCTTTATTTTAGTCTATAGTCCTTAGATATATAGACATATAACGCTAAAAGAAATTATGCAACTAACTATTGAATAATTT
>JAGOJE010000059.1 GCA_017995275.1 Rickettsiaceae bacterium
GTTTCATACCACGCCCTTTAGGTTTTGGCTCCTGCGTGAATACAGCAACTACTTTGTGATTAGTTGCTATGAGTTTTGCTAGAGATATAGCTCCAAATTCAGGAGTCCCCATAAAAATTACATTCATTTCTCAGTCCTTTGAGCTTTGGAAAGCTTCCTTATTATAACATCACGTTTTATAGAAGAAGATAGATAATCTAGAATTGTTTTTCCATCCAGATGATCTATTTCATGCTGAAAACAACGTGCTAGCCACCCATCACATTCTATAGTCTTCTCTTGCCCTAAATCATCCAAATATTTTATAGTTACTGCCTCATGTCTTGATATTTCAACTGGCACTCCAGGTACTGAAAGACAGCCCTCGTCCGCAATAGACATATTCTCCGATTTATAAATAAATTCAGGATTCACCATCTTTATTGGATAGATATTTTTCTTTTCTTCTTCATCCATACCACTTAAATCAACGACCAAAATACGCTTTGGTACACCAACTTGAATAGCCGCAAGACCTATACCATTATCATGATACATAGTCTCGAGCATATCTTCAATTAAGCTTCTGATTTTGTCATCCACAACTTCCACAAGAGATGATTTCTGCTTCAGAAGCCTATTCGGAATAGTAATAATTTTTAATATAGACATCGGTTAAATTTTTCTTTAATTGTTGGAAAGTTTTCACAAGGCTAGTTTGCTACTTTTTACAATTTTTTAATGCTCGGTATTTTACTTAACTACATACCCACAGAAAATCTCAAAACTCCTAGATTAATCTAGCATAAAAGGCTAATAATGTAAATAATAACTATCTATTAAACTAGGCGCCACTAACTATCATCCTCACCCACGCGTGAATTATAAAAGTGAGGCAGAAATGATTCGCTCCAGAAAAAATGGTCTATGGTCAAAAAATCACAATCCGAAAAGTAGCCTTTCTGGATTCTCTATAGCATCTTTGATTTTAACAAGGAATGTTACAGCCTCTTTTCCATCTATAATTCTATGGTCATAGGATAAAGCCACATACATCATAGGCCTTATGAGGATTTGCCCATTAATTGCAACAGGTCTTTCCTGAATCTTATGCATACCAAGAATGCCAGATTGCGGAGGATTTATGATTGGGGTAGAAAGAAGAGATCCATATATCCCACCATTTGAAATTGAGAATGTACCACCCGACAAATCAGCCATTGAAAGCTTGCCATCCCTAGCTTTTTTGCCAAGCTGGCTTATTTCGGCCTCTATTTGAGCAAAGGTTTTTTTATCCGCATCTCTAAGAATTGGCACAACGAGCCCCTGCTCTGTTCCAACAGCAACACCAATATCGTAGTAATTCTTATATACTATATCATCGCCATCTATTTCTGCATTCACAGAGGCTACTTCTTTTAAAGCCTCAGAAGCAGCCTTCACAAAAAAAGACATAAATCCAAGCTTTACATTATGCTTTTTCTCAAATTCATCGCGATATTTTGTGCGCATTTGCATAACATTACTCATATCAATCTCGTTGAATGTAGTAAGTGTAGCCGCTGTATTTTGCGAATCCTTAAGTCTTTGAGCTATTGTTTTACGCAAACGAGACATACGAACCCTTTCAACTCTGCCCACGCCTAAAGTAGGAGAAGTATCCTCAGTAGAAGATATCGCATCCAAAACATCACCTTTTGTAATTCTCCCCCCTTTGCCACTACCTTTTAAAGACATGGTATCAATGGCATTCTCTGCCGCTATTTTTTTAGCAGAAGGGGCAACAGGAACTTCAAGAATTGAAGATTCATCCTTTGCCTCTACCTTAACTGGAGACGGAGTCACTTCACTAACAGCCCCTTCTTTTATGGAACCTATTACTTCCCCAACTTCAACCGATGCGCCCATTTGTTTTGTTATAGATTCTATAACTCCAGATACAGAGGCATTTACCTCTAAAGTTACCTTCTCCGTTTCTAGCTCTAATATTAGCTCATCCACATTTACTGATTCTCCAACTTTTTTGTACCATTTGGCAACTGTTGCTTCAGATACTGATTCACCAAGTGATGGTACTATTATTTTTACACTCATTTTAAACTCCCAAAGCTTGTTTTATTAAATTTCGTTGCTGCTCTTCATGAATAGCGAAAGATCCTACAGCTGGTGATGCAGCCGCCGGCCTTGATACACATATTATATTCTTACCTACCAGATCTTCTATATAATCTCTGATAAAGGTCCAAGCTCCCATATTTTTAGGCTCTTCTTGGCACCATATAAATTCCTTTGCTTTTTTATAACGAGCAATCATCTCCATAAAAAAATCTCCATCAAAAGGATAATATTGCTCTATCCTTATTATAGCAACATCAAGATTTCTTGAATCTCTTTCCTCCACCAAGTCATAATATACTTTTCCTCCACATATAACAACTCTTCTGGCTTCTGCGTGTGATGTATCCTCTATCATGGGCAAGAATTTTGTGCCAGTTGCAAGAGCCGATAATTTTGAAACAACCATCTTATGACGAAGCAATGACTTCGGAGACATTATTATTAAAGGCTTACGGAAATTCCTGTGAATTTGCCTTCGCAATATATGAAACAAAGAAGCAGGAGTCGTTGGGCTCGCAACTTGTATATTATCCTCAGCGCATAATTGCAGGAATCTCTCAAGCCTCGCAGAACTATGTTCTGGCCCCTGCCCTTCGTAACCATGAGGTAAAAAAGATACCAGACCACTCATTCTTAACCATTTTGTTTCAGATGAACTGATGAATTGATCCCATACTACCTGCGCTCCATTTGCGAAATCACCAAATTGAGCTTCCCAAATTACCAAGTGATTAGGATTCACAGAAGAATATCCATATTCAAAACCAAGAACTGCAAATTCAGACAAATTACTATTCGCCACCTCAAATTTTGCATAATTATCAGATAAATTACTCAGTGGAACATAAATCTTTCCATTTTTTTGATCATGCATTACGGCATGTCTATGAGAGAAAGTACCTCTTTGAGCGTCTTGACCACTAATTCTAACTGGAATATTCTCTGAAAGCAAAGTAGCAAAAGCAAGGGCCTCAGCACTTGCCCAATCTACAACCCCATCTTGCAGATGTTTCACCCTATTTTCTAATATTTTTGCAAGCTTTGAATTGATGTTAAAATCTTCCGGATAAGAAGATAACTTTTTCCCCAATTCCAAAAGTTTACTTTCCTCAACGCCAGTAATAGATTCAGAGTGAATATTACTATGCATTTCCATTCCACCCCATAAGCCAGAAAGCGTCTGAGTAACTGGTTTATAAGAGGCCGCTAACTGATATTCCTCATCAAGATTTTTTTTGAATTCAGCCTTCATAGATTCATATTCGCCCTTGGTAACAACGCCTAATGACTCAAGATATTCAGCATAAATTGCAGCTGGGGTTTTCTTAGATTTTATAACACTATACATAATAGATTGTGTATACATTGGTTCATCACCCTCGTTATGACCATATTTCCTATAACACACTATATCTATAACTATATCTTTCCGAAATTTATGACGATATTCTGATGCTAGTTTTGTAACAAAGGCAACCGCTTCAATATCGTCTCCATTAACGTGAATTATCGGAGCGGAAATAATCTTTGCCATATCAGTTGCGTATTTTCCTGGCCTTGAATCAGAAGGATCTGTTGTAAAACCTATTTGGTTATTTATAACTATATGCAACACACCAGCCGCCCAGTAATGCTCCAAAGCTGACATAGCAAGAGATTCCGCAACAACCCCTTGTCCAGCAAATGCTGCATCTCCATGTATCAAAATACCCATAGCCTTTTTTTGATTTAAATCTTGTTTTGCCCTTACCTTTCCGCAAACAACCGGATTTATAGCCTCAAGATGCGATGGATTAGGAGTTAGTGATAAATGCATGACTTTCCCGGATTTTTGTGATTTTATATCATTTGAATAACCCATATGATATTTCACATCACCAGAAACTTCAAACTCCTCAGGAAATGTACTATGCCCCATAAATTCAGCCATAATAGCTCTATAAGGCTTGCCTAAAACTTTTGCCAAACTAGACAATCTGCCTCTATGGGCCATTCCTATGGTTACATCTGATATATCATTCTCTAAGGCAAAATCTACAGCTTCAATCAGGGAAATTATTGCACTATCACCCCCCTCTATGGAAAATCTTTTAGCACCAGGGAATTTTATGTGAAGATATTGTTCAATTCCTTCTACTTCTACCAAATCATGTAGAAGTTTTTTCTGCTTTTCTTTTGTAAGCGATGTAGATGTAGCATATTCTTCTACTGACTTATATAACCAATCACGCTCATCAATGTCATTTATATGAGCAAATTCCACTGCTATATGGTTAGTATAGGATTTTTTAAGCATTGCAACCAATTTATCAATAGTGCAAATGTAGGATCCAAAAAATTCTCCACCAAGATTTATCTCTCCATCCTCTAAACCAAAATCTCTATAATTTAAACAATCTGATTCATCTGTGGTAGTACTTTGAATGGATAAAGGATCAAGATCAGCTATTAAATGCCCCCTCTCTCTATATGCATTAACTAAAGATCTAATTTTATACTTATAGTCATCACTAGAAAATGCATGAGAAGCAATATCTTTTTTTGATTCATTAAAACCACCAGGAGTTGTAAGGACGCTAGCTCTTTCTCCCCAACTTGCTCCAATTTTTATAGTTCCATCTTTTACTTTTGCAAAATACTCCTGCCAGCTTTTATCCAGGCTGGATGGGTCGCTAAGATATTTAGCGTAAAGCTCTTCAATAAAGATAGCATTATTGCCATAGAGGAAACTAGACTTCTCAAAATCACTCACGAGACAAACTCCAACTAGAAATTTCAAGGGATTCTAGAACAATTTTGCCTATGCTTGCAAGTTTTTTTAATACCTTAAGAAGGAAATATATTTTTCTGCATAATTTTAGCTTGACAAAAGCTCAGATTTCTGGATACTTGTGCTTTAATTTTTATATATCTATAAAGGCTTTGTTATCGTGAACACTACTTATTCAGCTAAACTTAAAGAGATTGAAAAAAAATGGTTGGTAATTGATGCTAAGGACATCGTACTTGGTCGCCTAGCAGCGGAAGTATCTATGATTTTACGCGGAAAACACAAACCAACTTACACTCCGCATTTAGATTGTGGGGACAATGTTATAATCATAAACGCTAAAGATGTACATTTAAGCGGAAGAAAATCTGATACGAAAGATGGTAAACTTTACTATCGTCATACTGGTTTCCCTGGTGGTATCAAAGAAACCACAGCTGGCAAAATGCTTGCAGGAAAACATCCTGAAAGGGTTGTAAAGCTAGCAGTTCGTAGAATGATATCACGCAACGTCCTTGGTGATACACAACTCAGCAATTTATATGTATACGCAGGTTCAGAGCACCCACATGCGGCTCAAAAACCCGAAGTATATGACTTTGCTAGCAAAAACGTTAAGAATAAGAAGAATTAATTATGGCATCATTAACTATAAAGAACGTTGAAAAAGTTGAGGCTCAAGAAGCCGAAGTAAAGGCAGTGAAGGCTGTAAAACCTGAAAAAGACAATTTAGGTCGCAGCTATGGAACTGGAAGAAGAAAATCTTCAATAGCTCGTGTCTGGATAAAAGCCGGATCAGGTAAAGTTACAGTTAACGGGCAAGATTTTGCAAAATATTTTGCTCGCGAGTCTCACCGTAAGCACCTTCTACAACCATTTGAAGTAACAAAAACTCTTGGACAGTTTGATGTTATTTGCACAGTAAAAGGTGGTGGACACACAGGGCAAGCTGGTGCAATAAGACTTGGGATTGCTCGTGCTATTGATAAGTTCTTACCAGATCTTCACGTAGCTTTACGTAGCAACGGAATGCTAACTAGAGATCCTAGAGTTGTTGAACGCAAGAAATACGGTCAACACAAAGCACGTAAGAGCACTCAGTTTTCTAAACGTTAATAGTGAAACTCCAGTTTTCTGGATATACAGCAATTTTAGTGTTATTCCCGTATCTTATCATCCATAATTTGGTAGAAGAGACGGGAATAAATTCAGGATAGTTGTATGATGTTTTCTATTAAATAACTATTAAATGAATAATTATCGCTTTAAGAAACGGTAATTG
>JAGOJE010000060.1 GCA_017995275.1 Rickettsiaceae bacterium
GTGACTCTTCATAAGATCATTTACAGTCTCTATAGTACCTTCATAGATTTTTCCATCACCTTTAAAGAAAACACCCCAAAGGTCAAACAGAACCAAATCATAATCATTTTTTACGGCAGACAATGGCACTATTTTACTAAAAGGCATAGCCCTTTCCCTATTAATATTAACCTTGTAAGAATATATTAAAGAGAAAACAAAAACAAGAATTATAACCACAAGGCAACAGTCAAAAATAATTATGCGTTATATATATAAAAAATGTTTCCACTATAAAGTAATAAATATTACTATAATATTATCAACTCACTTTATGGTCCTTAAATGTCCGATGGTACAGCAGAATACAGCATCCACAAAGCGCTATCAATAGCCAGGGAGCATAATCACGAATATGCTACTCTTGAACATTTGTTACTTGCTTTGCTTGAAGATGAAAAGGTCACATCCATATTGAAGGGCTTAAAAATAGATGTTGCGGCACTTCGTACAGATGTTTTTAACTATATAGACACAGATTTAACATCCCTCATAGATGAAACAACAAAAGAAGCAAAGCCCACAGCGGGATTCCAAAGAGTAATTCATAGAGCTTCTGTACACTCAAATGCCAATGGGGAGAAAAACATTAGCAGTACTGATATATTACTTGAATTTTTCTTTGAACATGAATCTAAAGCTGTAGCTTATTTAAAAAATTATGGAGTAACCAGGATGGATCTAATATCTTACATGTCAAAAAAGCATCCCAAAACAACTGCATCTACAAATGCGGATGATTCAGCGTCCGACTACGATAATAGCATCTCTAGCATAGATATATCGTCACCTATCTTCACTGAAAGTTTGGATGTAAAAAACATAAATATCACAACTGGCCCCCAAACAAAAAAAGCAATAGCAACATATTGTATAGACTTGAATAAGAAGGCAGAAGAAGGAAAAATAGACATATTAATAGGAAGGGATAAAGAAACCCAAAGAACTATAGAAATTCTATGTAGACGCCAAAAAAACAACGCAATATTAGTTGGAGAGCCAGGCGTTGGTAAAACTGCAATCGCTGAAGGGCTGGCAGTTAGAATCGTTAGTAAGAAAGTTCCTAAGATCCTAGAAAATGCTATAATATACGCCCTTGATCTTGGCGCATTAGTCGCAGGCACTAAATATAGAGGAGACTTTGAAGAAAGAATAAAATCCCTAGTGGAAGAATTCAAAGATAACCAAAATGCCATACTCTTTATAGATGAAATACACACAATGATAGGAGCTGGGGTAACTAGTGGTGGCTCGATGGACGCAAGCAATCTTCTAAAACCCGCCCTTGCTAGAGGAGAAATAAGATGCATAGGTTCCACAACCTTCAAGGAGTTCCGCAATCATTTTGAAAAAGATATGGCACTTGTTAGAAGATTCCAAAAAGTTGTAATAAATGAGCCTACTGTAGAAGAGACATTGAATATCTTGCGTGGATTAAAGGATTATTATGAAGAACACCATGGCGTGAAATATCAAGATGAAGCGCTTATCGCAGCGGTACATTTATCTCAACGTTATATAACAGATAGGCATTTACCAGATAAAGCAATAGACATATTAGATGAATCTGGCGCTAGAAAAAAAGTACTACGCTCAAAATCAAATACAGTTACTGAAAGAGATATAGAAGAAATAGTAGCAATGATGACTCATCTACCTTCTATAATAGTTTCTGTAGATGATACAAAAAAGCTCAAAACGCTTGAATCTCAGCTTAATTCAGTGATTTTTGGCCAAGGAAAGGCGATATCTGAATTATGCTCTAGCATTAAGATGGCTATGGCTGGCCTACGTGAATCCTCAAAACCAACCGGATGTTATTTATTCGCTGGCTCTACCGGAGTTGGAAAGACAGAACTTGCAAAGCAATTATCTAATTGTTGCAGTATGAATTTGGTGAGACTCGATATGTCAGAATACGCAGAAGCTCACGCTATATCCCGCTTAATTGGAACCCCACCAGGATATGTGGGCTTTGATCAAGGTGGCTTACTAACTGAAGCTGTAGATAAATCCCCATATTCAGTAGTATTGTTTGATGAAATAGAAAAAGCACACCATGATATATATAGTCTTCTTTTGCAAATTATGGATCATGGAAAAATTACAGATAGCACTGGAAAATCTGTAAATTTCTGCCACACAATAATAATATTAACTACGAACTGCTCATCATCTGACCACTCAATATCAGTGGGATTCAATACTGATTCTAATTACAAAGAATCTGCAGCGATGGAGTCTATTAATGCAATGTTTACTCCGGAATTCCGTAGTCGACTAGACAACATCATTCTATTTAGAGCTATAGATGATAATATGATGAAAAAGATTATCAATAAAGATATAGAAGAGCTTTCCGAACAGCTTGCAGATAAAGGAGTTAGAATTCTTGTAGATAGCAGCGTAACTGAGCATCTACTCTGCACTAGTTCAGATAGGAAAAATGGAGCAAGAACCCTAAGTAGGGCAATAGATGTAGAAATGAAAGAAAAAATTGCAGAAGAAATTTTATTTGGCAAATTGAAAAAAGGTGGTACTGTATTTGTAAGATTCGAAAATGATAAAATGATATTCGAATTTGAAAAAACAACTCCAGTAATTTTTGAAAAAGCATAATGATGAATAAAATAAATAAAGAAAAAATCGCCATCGCCTTGGAGAATGAAATAGGATTTCCACTGTCCGTATGCAAAGATATTGTTACAAAAACCTTCGACTCTGCTATGGATATATTGCTAAAAGAAAAAGCCTTAAAGATAAAAAATTTCGGGAATTTTGCTTTAAAGAGTAAGTCTGCAAGGCCAGGCCGCAATCCAAAGACCATGGAACCTCTAGAAGTTAGTGCAAGAGAAATTATTGCATTCTCCCCATCACGTAATTTAAAAAAAGAGCTTAATTAAGGATGAGTAGAAAATATTATTCCATAGGCGAAGTTTCTGAAATGATTGGGGCATCAACACACTTTTTGCGCTATATGGATAATATTTTGAAGCTTAAAATCACACGCATAAAAGGACGAAGATATTATAAACAAGATGAAATAGATCTTATAAAGACACATATCAAACAAAAATCCAGTACCCCGATTGATCAGATAATTATCAAACTAACCTCTTTAAAACAAAGTCTCGCTGTTTTGTTGTAGAAGAGAGGTTTTCGGTATCTTTTTACGTAAACATCCATATATGTTGTATCCATTCAAGTGGCCGCCTAAAAATCCACCTATACAATTCCGGCCCAAGGCAGGAATCCAGGATTAAAAAACCGGCCCGAAGGACTCATTTTACTGGATCCAGAATCACGTCTCGCAAGCTCGCCGGTCCGGGGATGAATGGTTCTCTTTGTCATTCCTGCTCGCGCTCGCTCACCCCGTAGGACTTCACCAGCATATGATTCTTTTTACCAGATGATATCTTTATATAACCTTCTTTGATATCCGTCAGAGTAACTATCCTATTTTCATCCAGAACTTTTTCGCCGTTTACATAGCCACCGCCACCTCTTACCAATTTTTTTGCCTCAGATTTTGAAGCAGAAAGCCCAGAGGCAAAAAGCAAATCGGCAATAGCGATACCACCAGATAAATCATTTTCTGAAATTTCAAAGATAGGAAGCTCACCGCCAACTCCCCCCTCTTCAAAAACCTTTCTGGCTGTTTCCATCGCATTATCAGCGGCTTCTTTTCCATGACATAGCAAAGTGAGCCTATGAGCAAGGTCTTTCTTGGCGTTGTTTATATTGCTAGCAATCACACCCTCAAATGCGCTTAGCTCATCATCCGACCATTCACTATAAAGTTTGGCAAAACGTAGCACATCCGGATCCTCCGTATTGCGCCAAAATTGGAAATAGTCATATGGGGAGAGCATTTCGTCATTCACCCAAACAGCCCCATTGACGGATTTTCCCATCTTAACACCCGAAGAAGTCGTAAGAAGTGGGGTCGTAATAGCAAAAACCTCCTTCCCACTTGTTTTATGGGCAAGCTCAACACCCATAATTATATTTCCCCATTGATCACTACCACCAATTTGCAATATGCAATCATGATGCTTGTTTAGATGGCAAAAATCATAAGCCTGAAGTAACATATAATTGAACTCAAGGAAAGAAAGGCTGTGATTACGCTCTAGCCTCGCCTTCGCAGCTTCCATAGTAAGCATACGGTTAACTGAAATCATACGCCCAAAATCACGCAGGAATTCCATATAACCTATGCTATCTAACCATGTACTATTATCTAGCATTATTGCATCACTTTTCCCTTCCCCAAATTTAATGAATTTTGATAAGGATTTTTTTATACCAGCTTTATTAGCTTCAAGTTCCTCCTCAGAAAGGATCTTTCTCATTTCGTCTTTACCGGTAGGATCTCCTAGTTTAGTAGTAGCTCCGCCAATTATAACTATAGGCTTATGACCATGCTGCTGAAGCAAACGCAAAATCATTATCTGCATCAAATTCCCAACATGCAAAGATTTCGCCGTGCAATCAAACCCTATATAAGCAGATATCTTCCTACCGTTAGAAATTTCCCTTAGCTTCTCTAAATCGCTGCATTGATAGTGATAGCCGCGCTTGATAAAATCCTCAATAAAACCCATATCACCCCTTAATTTATTTAGTATAATAAGGCATAAATTTATAACCTCATCCAACAAAAAGTCAAGAAAGGGATTGAAATAGCTACTTAGAGCGATTTGTATGTTGTTTTGATTTTGGAACTCCGAATATAGCCCTTTTTAACCAAGACATAGTAGATGTAATAAAACTCTTATTCTCTCTAAGATCATGAAAAGAAGTCTTTATTTCCTTTATGTTATCTTGTTGGCATATTTGATTGGTTTTTGTGTATATAGAGTCGCCTAATTTTGTATCCCTTACATACATAGATATAAACTTACCAAAATCTATATACTCTTCATTTATATCATTTACACTATTATTTTTTACTAACATTTCTGCTACTCTAATAGTAAGTATTATATCATTCCTAAAGCTTTTTGATTTAGCATCTAAAGAAGAAATCATACCAGCAGCCAATGCTGCAATTTTTTTCTTATCTGCAGGACTTATATCAGGATCGATTCCAATAGCATAAATGTCCTTATTATTATATAAGAATTCTTCCTTATTAAACTCTCCCTTTTTGATCCCAAGGCTTTTTCTGTTTTCTTCTAGAGAATTTGCAACATCCGCTAATATATGAGTCATTCCATAATTTGCACCGAATCTATTCATAAATCTTTCAGCTATAGCAGATTTTTCTATAGGAATCTTATTATCCTCAAACTCAAAAAGCACATTCCTTAATCTTCTAGAAAATTCATAAATCTCAGCTTGATTTTTAAAATATAGAGACTCTATTCTTCCATCATATTCATTCTTACATAAAAGTTTTTCTGCTCTTAACTGAGCATCTAGATAATCCTTGGTCTCTTGCGCCATAGAATCAAGAGCTATATCTGATAGCACCTCTTTTTTAAAGTATTTATGAATTTTTTTATATTCTCCTTCATTTATATTCATCGATTCAGGAATTGGCCCTTTAAGAGAATTAGACAGAACCTCCTCTACTATAGAGTCAAAATTCTCTAGTCCTAATTCCTCAAGAAGCTTTTTATTTTCTTCATCTCCTTCAGCAAGAACAGGGTTTGGATCTCCGACTACCTTTTTAAACCCAAACATATTATCCACCCCAAGCTCTTTGCCACCAGAAAAAAACTTTTTTATCTTTGCGTTTAGAGTTTCTTTGTTAGTTTCATTCTTACTCATATCTATGATCTCATTTTTAATTTAGTATATTCTTGATCTTAATATCAAAATTGTAATTGTCATAATTAAATAGAAAATATCGAGATATCTTATTTCTAACATGTAACATAATAGTTACAAACGCTAATCGGCTTCGAAATAATCTCCCAAAGAAGGATTAATTTGCAATTGTACATCTATGGCAGTATTAATATAATCTGTGGCGAAAATTTGTATTATATTTTGTATAT
>JAGOJE010000061.1 GCA_017995275.1 Rickettsiaceae bacterium
GATTTAGGTACCGCTGTTAATATTCAGTCGATGGTTTTTGGTAATATGGGGAAAGTTGCAGGTACTGGTGTTTTATTTACGCGCAGCCCATCTTCCGGGAAGAAGCAGATATATGGTGAGTTTTTGCCTAATGCACAAGGCGAGGATATAGTATCTGGAACAAGAACTCCTTACCCAATTTTTTCTGAAAGTGAGCCAGAAAAATCTATGCATAAGTTGATGCCGGAGCTTTATAAAGAGTTGCAAGAAGTGGCTGATTTGTTAGAGAAACACTATCTGGATATGCAGGATATAGAATTTACCATAGAAAATGGAAGGCTTTATATATTACAAACTCGCTCTGGTAAGAGGACTTCCAGCGCTGCAATATCAATAGCCGTTGATATGGTAAAAAACGGCATGATAACTAAAGAGCAGGCGTTGCTTCGCGTGGATGCGGAGTCACTAAGCCAAATGCTTCATCCAAGGATAGATGATTCATGTAAGCTCACTCATGTTGGGCAAGGCCTTGCTGCTTCTCCTGGTGCGGCTAGTGGAATGATTGTGTTGTCGCCTTACGATGCTGAGGAGTTTTCTCATCATCATAAGGTCATTTTGGTAAGAACTGATACCAGCCCTGAGGATATCCATGGAATGTACGTCTCTGAAGGTATATTGACGGCAAGGGGCGGGATGACTTCCCATGCAGCGGTTGTAGCGAGGGGAATGGGTAAGCCTTGTATATGTGGCGCAACTTCTGTAAGGATAGATGAAAAGCAAGGGCTTGTGCATATTGGTGATGTTACCATAAAAAAAGGTGATGTTATAACGATAGATGGTGATAGTGGTCGGATTTTTATTGGCGATGTACCAACAGTTGTGCCTGAGTTTACTCCGGATTTCGGTATTTTTATGTCATGGGTAGATGAGTTTAGAAAGCTAGAAGTAAGAGCCAATGCGGAAACCGTTTTAGATGTGGAAACTTCTTTGCGTCTTGGCGCTGAAGGGGTTGGTTTATGCAGAACGGAACATATGTTCTTTGAGCCGGAAAAAATAGCATTAATGAGGGAAATGATAGTTGCCCCAACTAATTCCCTTAGGCAAATAGCTTTAGATAAGTTGCTTCCACTACATAAAGAAGACTTCAAGAACATCTTCAGAGCAATGAATGGAAAGCCTGTGAATGTGAGATTAATTGACCCTCCTTTGCATGAATTTTTACCATCAGGCCAGAAGGAAAAGCTGGAACTTGCAAAATCATTAAACTTAAGCTTGGATGATATAGATGCCCGTTTGCATGCGCTTCACGAAGTTAATCCTATGCTTGGTCATAGAGGGTGTAGGCTTGGCATAACTTATCCGCAAATATATGCTATGCAGCTTGAGGCCCTTATAATTGCTGCAATTGAGCTAGAAAAAGAGTCTGGTATAATAACGGATCTTGAAATAATGATGCCACTTGTTGCTGATAAAGCTGAGCTATCAAATTTGCGCCTGCTTGCTGAAAATGTGATTATCGCAACTCAAAGTAGAATGGGTGGGAGTGTGAAATTTCAAATTGGAACTATGATAGAGCTTCCAAGGGCGTGTTTGCAAGCCAGGGAAATTGCTGAAATCGCTGATTATTTTAGCTTTGGAACTAACGACTTAACGCAAACTACTTATGGTATATCAAGAGACGATGTAGCATCTTTCTTACCATATTATATGGAAAAGAAAATAATAGAATCAGATCCATTTTCTTCCATAGATAAAAAGGGCGTCGGGCAGTTAATAAAAATGGCTGTGGAAGGTGGTAGAGAAACTAAGAAAAATCTGAAAATAGGGGTTTGTGGCGAGCATGGGGGTGACCCATCTTCTATTGACTTTTTCAGTAAATTAGGTATGAATTACGTTTCCTGTTCTCCTTATAGAGTTCCAATAGCAAGGTTAGCTGCTGCACAATCCGTGGTAAAAAAATAGAAGTAATATGAGTTTAGAAAACAACCTATCAAAAATCCTACAAAAACATGCTGAGCTTTCAGATAAGCTAGCTTCCGGTGTTACTGGGGAGGATTTTGTTAAAACTTCCAAGGAATTTTCTCAGTTGGAGGAAATAGTTGAGAAGATCAATATATATAATTCTGCAAAAAGAGAAGCCGTGGATTTACAGACGATATTGTCTGACCCTAACAGTGATGCTGAAATGATTGAAATGGCGGAAAATGAATTTAGAGATCTTCAAGCAAAGCTTCCAAAATATGAATATGACATAAAAGTAGCTCTACTCCCACGTGATGAAGCCGATATGAAAAATGCTATAATAGAGGTAAGGGCTGGTACTGGTGGTGAAGAAGCGGCATTATTTGCGGCTGAACTGTTTAATATGTACAATAGATATGCTGACTTAAAAGGTTGGAGATTTGAGATTCTATCTATATCAGATACTGGTATTGGTGGATATAAGGAAGCATCTGCATTGATTACTGGGCAGGGTGTATTTATGAGATTAAAGTTTGAATCTGGAGTTCATAGGGTTCAACGCGTTCCAGATACTGAATCTAGCGGAAGAATACATACATCAGCAGCTACTGTCGCTGTTCTTCCTGAGGCGGAAGAGGTGGATATTAAAATTGAAGAAAAAGATATAAGGATAGATACTTATAGGGCATCAGGTGCTGGTGGGCAGCATGTTAATACTACAGATTCTGCAGTTAGAATCACACATATACCAACAGGTATAGTTGTTACTCAGCAGGATGAAAAGTCTCAGCATAAAAATAAGGCGAAGGCGCTGAAAATACTCCGTTCTCGTATATATGATGCAGAACGTCAGAAAATCCAAGATAATATTTCCGCTACTAGGAAGGGTCAGGTCGGTTCGGGTGATAGAAGCGAAAGAATAAGAACTTATAATTTCCCACAAAGTCGTGTTACTGATCATCGCATAAACCTTACTCTATACAAGATTGAAGGCGTTATGATGGGAGAGCTAGATGAATTCATAGACGCCCTGATTTCAACAGATGAAGCAGAGCGCCTTGCAGAAGCCGTGGAGTAGGTTATATTATATTCCTTTCTTATTTGTGTCGTGTTTCTGTGGTGGGTGTGTTTTGTCTTGGTATGATTGTATTGCTTTCTGTTATTTTAAGCCCCGCTTTCTTATTACGTACAGTGTTTAACATGGTCTGTAAATATGGATTATCCAGTCTTTCATTTATTCTAGCGCGTGTTTCTTTTGCTTCCTCCTCATTATGGGTATTCTTCAAGACGGAATATGCATAATCTTTCATTGTACAGCCATGATTGTCTTTTTTAAAGAGTAACTCTGGATCATATTCTATGAACTGCTTTACTATATCGGCATTTTTATATTTTGCTGCAATATGTGCGGCAGTTCTGCCTTGGTTATCAGTAATGCTTAATAATTCATATAATTTTTCTTCTGGAATCTTGGATTCTATTGACTTTAAAAGTTCTAAGGAGCCATCTCTAGCAAGATGATGTAAATATGTTTTTCCATCGCTATCTTTTGTAGAAAACCCCTCAATAGTTTTTGGTGTAGGAATAATATTTTCATCAATAGCAGGCGGAGTAGTAACTGCTACTTGTTTTGTAACTTCTTCGGGTCTTTTAAATATATTGATCAAACGATTAAAAAATGTGGGAGTTTCTTTTGACATTTATTTTTCCTGTAATTTATTACATAATTATGTATGGTATTCTATAAATTCAGGAACGCAAAAAACAATTGATAATTACGAAGTAAAATAGCTAGAGTTTCAGAGTTTTTATGTAAATTTATCACATTAGCACAGCTGGTATTCATTGTGCCCGTTCAGGGATTTTGAAAATAATAGATAAAAAAGAGTTGCAAGGATATAGGTTTTGTGTGCAACTGATAGTTATGGCAGACAAATGAGTGTATAACCTATAAATACGGAGCTTATAGAATATGAGTTATTAGTATTGCGTCATGAACTGCATCAATCAATATTTGCACTTCAAAACCACAGGATCTAAACCAAGTCTATCAACTCCAAGCCCTTATATATTAAGACTTCTGTGGGAAAATTCTTAGAAATACCCCCCTGAACGGGCGGGCGCCTAGCTTTGTGCATGCTGACCACAGGCTTATTACATAATTTGCAACAAATTATGTAGGGGCTCAAATTTTTTCTACTCATTATTTTTCATGAGAAGTCTTCAAAAGTTTTGTATCTACATTTTTTGAATGAGGAGATACATCAAACTTATCAGTCATTGCTGTCATCGTTTTTGGAATAAAAGGTTCCATTTGATCGGTAAAGATAATAAAATCTTTGGTTTTAGCAACCTCTTGTATAATTTCATTATGGGCAGAAGGATCAGGAAAATTATACGAAACAATATCAGGAGAGCCGACTCTTTCTTCTTTTTCTTCTATAACATCATCTACTCTTCTTATTGAAATCTCTTGCTGAACTTGCGCTGCTAAATTATTTGTTCTACTATACTCTGCTGCTTCATACATAGAGTCAGCAATAAAAGCCTAGCTGGCATTGGTTGTATTGTCACATTATATTCATTAAAAACTTTTTTTGCCTCTTCAGAGTGAATCACTTCTAGCATCTCAGCCATGCTATGGTAGCCCTTTTTGCAAGTAAAAGCGCAAAAATTCTGCACAATATTATTAATATCTTTATTAAGATCAGGATCATTTGCATGTTGTTGCATATATAAAGACATAGTAGCAATCATATCATATGTGGCGCCAGAAACTGAATTAGTAAATGGTACTTGAGTATTTGAAGCAGAAAAGCCTTTGGGGCTTTTATCTATAGCTATATTAAAACTATCTACTATTCTATTACTTTGCGTTTTCTCTAGTAACTCATTTTGAGGCATTGGGTTATTGGCTAGCATTATCCCAGGATTTTTACTGAATATTTCCTTATTATCTTTATCATATCTTGGACTACCTCGATCCTTTCTCTGAGATATACTACCTGCATGACCCCTTAATTCATCACTCATTGTAATTATTTTTGGCGTAAAGTAAGCAAAGGTTCTTATGAAACCAATAATATCTTCAGAATCTTTATTGGAGTTAACACCTATATGTTTACTAAGATACTGATCAAATTCATTCTTAAGTCTAATATTTTCTTCCTTTTCATCCGTCTTAACTTGCATCTCACCTTTGTTATCATCCATAAAATCACATAGTTTCCTAACGCTGTTATAATGATCTGCTGTCTGAGATTCCTATAAATGCTCAGAAAATTTGGTTTCAAAATAACGTCTGCTTACATCTTTTTGTGGCGAATCATTTCTTATAGCAGATTCAATTTTATCTTTTTCCAATATGTTATACAACCTACGGTCTTCTAGTGTATTAGAAATAATACGAAGGTTATATAAAGCTTCTATATAAGTACCTTTGAAGTAATTGTCAGTAACATTAATTAATTCTTCGTTAGATCTTTTACCTAATTGATCATTTAAAATTTTATAAGATATTAAAATTAAATCTGACGTGTCTAGTCTACTAGATTCTAGTGCTTTAAAATCTTCTTCATTATTTCCAACTTTCACTTTATTCTTCATTTTTGATACCCCTTTAATAATAAGTAATTACACAGTAACATTTTATTTTTATTGAATAAACAATTAATCAACACACCCAACAAAAATAATGGAAACAGTCACTTAAAAGTCACATATTGCGGTGTATCGTAACTAGATTTAGCTTTAGTAATTAATGATATTATTATGTAATATACTGCTCCCATTTGTCAGACCGAAATTTTTATTTTGCTCAACATTAGTTTTAAATTAACCAGCAAAATAGACTGATGCTGGCGTTTTATATTTGAGGGACTGATGTAAACTCATTCCTCAAAGTCTCTCTCCGAAGCGATGACAAAAGTGCGCCTCCGCAAGGAATGTATAAGGCGTTTTTTAGCGCTGATTTTATGACTTCTTTTTCTTCTTTTGTTTTAGCGGTAATAGTATCTCTGTTGTGATTTCTTTAATTCTATTCGGTTCTTTTTCTTTTTTTCTAGCTTCTAGATAGAATTGATTCAGATTAGACCATATTAAACT
>JAGOJE010000062.1 GCA_017995275.1 Rickettsiaceae bacterium
AAGTAAATTCTTCTGAACCGCTTACAGAAAATTCACTTTTTAAAACCTCATTATCCTCAGCCAATATAGCATCTTCTATTCTGATAAATTTTTCTAATTTTTCTTCTTTCTCACTTTCACTTAGGCCCTCTAGATTAAAATTAATAGCATATTTTTCTACGCTACTTTTAGGAATTCCATTTTCATCTACGATTCCTATTTTTTTCAATAACTTATCAATTGGAGTTACACAGTACATTAAATTTTTATCAAGATTTTCCTCAAATAAAAATTCTCTGATATTTACTCTTCCACATAAAAGATCCCAGAAACTATTGTTTATATTCTCATAAGAAATTAACAGATCTCGTATTACTTTATCAGCACGCTCTTTCGTCTCTGTATGTTTAAACTCACCAGAATTTGGATCTCTAACTAGATACCCTCCATTCTTTTCTTTAATTATATTTATGGCATGTCTGGAATTAAGAGTTTCAAGAGACAAATCAACAGATATAGACTCATTTACAAAACCTGAGTTTGCAGCTCCAAATATCAAATCTATCAATGAAACGTTTTTGGAGTCTTTTAAATTTAACCGGAAAAGTGTCCTAAGATCACTAAAAGCTTTTGTAAACTGCAAATGATGATACATTTCAATTCTTTGTGCAAAATTTCTAGAATTATCAGATGTAATTTTTCTTGCAATTTTTGCAGACCAAGATTTATCCGAAGAATCAAATTCATTCTTATCAAAACAATAAGAAAAAAACAAGTCAGAAAAATATTTTAATATACTATCTTTAAAGCCTTTTGCTCCTCTTTGGCCTTCATCATTCATACTTACAAGATCAGTTGTTACATTTTGCAGCTCTATATTGTTAGAAGCAGAATGTTTTAAATAATGCCTAGTGCTTTCAACAACAATGCCAAAACAAGCACCTTCTTGACTAAGATTCTTATGTTTATCTAAAAGGAAACCCTGAGATATATTAATTTTTACTGGCGAAGAATGCCAAAACATGTTTATTTACCAAAATAATTATATTGGCAAATTATAATAATTATTTAAATAATAGTCAAGTTTTATTAAGCATTGCCTTGTGATTGATGACTATGATAGTAAAAATCCAATTAGATGAACAGGCTACTCCAGTATATGTACAAAATCGATTTTTCCTATGTCAATGATAGGAGCTGCGAAGATAGAATCATCCGAAATTTCTGTAATTTTAGCAAGCTTAAATCCCTCTGGGAAATATTTACCATCACCAGAAGAAACTAATATTTCCCCAACTTTGGGCATGCTTTTATCTGCAACATAAAGTAGTCGTAAATTTCCTTGATTAGAACCAGCAAGAATTGCCCTCATTCTTGAATCGCTAGATATAACAGAAATACGTGAAGAAATGTCATTTATCAAACGAAGCTTTGAATGATGCTCACTAACTTCATAAATACGTCCAACAATAGCTCCATCTACAACCACAGCCTTCCCTTCCGAAACTCCTTCACTAGACCCTGCAGCTAGAATAGCAGACATAGAATATGGTCCCATAGAAACGGATAATAATTTAGCAGGAATGGATTTGTAAGTAATGGCTGTTTGCATTTTTAGAGCGCCTCGCAAAGCTTCATTTTCTTTCTGCAAAGCTATAAAATCTACCTCGATAGATTGTAGCCTGTTAAGCTCATGCTTCATTTTTAAATTCTTAACTCTGATATCGTTTATATCTATGAAAAAATTTACAAAACCACTAGATTTATCAATTAAAAAAGTACAAATTGTAGATCCTAAATTGATCGGATAACTTGAATATTCAAGAGCAATAGTACTTAAATAAGAAGGTTGAAAATAAAGCAATTGTATAGAGATTAGCAAAAATACAAAAGCAGAAAAACGACGCAAAAATTCTGGTACCGCAAGAAATGAGCGGAGAACCAATTGAGGGCCATTTTTATATCTGTTTTCTAAAATTGCCATTTTTAATCTTGTTTAAACAACACATGTTTCAGTTTTGCAAATTCCTCCAAAACTCTTCCGGTTCCAAGCGCGACACAAGAAAGAGCATCTTCAGCAACAAAAACAGGCAGATGAGTTGCATCTTGAAGAACCTTATCAAGCCCACGAAGCAAAGATCCACCTCCAGTCATCACTATACCTTTATCAACTATGTCTGAAGATAATTCAGGTGGAGTGCATTCAAGTGCTGTTTTTACAGCCTCAACTATTTGGTTTACCGGCTCTACCAAGCTCTCAGCAATTTGGTGGCAACTTAAAATAATTTCCTTAGGTATCCCCTCCACTAAATCTCTACCCTTAATCTCCATAACACGAGCTTCAGAGCTAGAGTTTATATAAGCCATGCCTATTTCATTTTTGATTTTTTCTGCGGTAGACTCGCCTATAAGTAAATTATGCTGCCTACGTATATATGATATAATAGCTTCATCCATTTTATCTCCACCGACTCTCACAGAGCGGGCATATACTATACCACCTAAGGACAAAACAGCAACCTCTGTAGTACCGCCCCCTATATCGACTATCATCGAGCCAGTAGGCTCTGTAACGGGAAGGCCAGCGCCGATAGCAGCGGCCATTGGTTCTTCTATCAAAAACACATCTCTTGCACCAGCTGATTCAGCAGCGTCCTGTATTGCCCTACGTTCTACAGGAGTGGAACCAGAAGGAACACAAACAACTATTAAAGGCCCCGTAAAACTACGCCTATTATGAACCGTGCGAATAAAATGTTTTATCATTTCTTCTGCACCTTTAAAATCAGCTATCACCCCATCTTTCAATGGTCGTTTCGCCTCAATATCTGCTGGAGTTCTGCCAAGCATCATTTTCGCCTCATTACCAAAAGCATAAGGCTTATAGGCCCCAGCCTCTTTTATGAGAGCAACAACTGATGGTTCATTCAGAACTATTCCCTTGCCTTTAACGTAAACCAAGGTGTTTGCTGTGCCTAGGTCTATAGCCATGTCTGAAGACATGAAGCCTAGGAAGTTTGATATAATGCTCATTGTTTTATCTTTTGTTTTCAAGTTAAATACCTTATCAAATATAATATGATTATTACAGTTCATGCAAGTGCAAAATCAAAAATACACTCAGCATAGCAATAAGGGCTATTGGACATAGGGTTGCAGCCATGGGCCCCATACCATGATATGTTAAAATCGGAATAGAGATTTCGCTAAGTAAATATAATACAAACCCCATTCCTAGACCTATGAAGATTTTTTTCATCCCATAAATCCTCTCTTGTGAGCGATTCATAAAGATTACAGCGAACATAGAAAGAGCAATCATCATGAGTGGTTCAAAAAATAGTTTAAAATAATATAATTTATATTTTGTGGGATACATTCCAGCAGCTGATAAATTCCTAATTTTTCCAGGCAACTCCCAAAATGAAGAACTCTCAGGCGGGGCTACATTTTCTACAAACCTATTTATAGTCAAATTTGTTTTTAATTTCATTTCTTCAACTATTTCTGGTACAACAGTTCTGAAAATTTTTGCATTTTTTAGAATAATAACCCCATTTTCAATAACTCCACTACTAGCATCGATCCTTGAGTTAGAATCTCCTTTCACTTCATCATTGAAATTATCTATAAAAAATATACTCAAATTAGATAAAGTTTTATTCGGAACATCAACAATTTGAGCAGTAATGAATCTTTTGTGATCGTCATAATCTTCAGCCACTATAACTCCATTTTCCATCCTAATTACTGGATCTATTTTCTTTTTTAGCAACTTTATTTCCATCTTCTCATAATTATTCAGTAAGACTGAAGAAATAGGCTGAACCATAGTTACACCAACAGCCCCTACTACAAAAACTGAGATAAGTGTAGGAGAAAGTACATGCCATAGTGAACTGCCTATGTTAAATATGCTTACAATCTCGTTAGATTTGCTCAAATAATATAAAAATACCAACGTAGTTATGAAGGTAATTAGAGGTAATGTTGCTACCAAAACATATGGCAGCTTCATCATAATAAGCTTTAAGAATAACGTCGTTGTAAGGTTAGTAGATCTAAATCTTGTTAACACGTCAAAAGCCCCAGCAAGCAATAATCCAACAGACACAATAGACATCACTATGCCTAAACGCATAATATAAGATCTTACACAATATCTAAACAAGGTTTTTGGAAACATGATCAACAAGAATAGAAAGAAAAATGGTGGGCCCGACAGGACTTGAACCTGCGACAACACCGTTATGAGCGGTGGGTTCTAACCAACTGAACTACAGGCCCTCCAGAGATAAGTGTTTATATACCCCTCTTTTCATTAAGTCCAGCAAAAAATCGCTAACTTAAAAAAATTCTAGCTCTAACTGTATAATAATATTAAGAACAGGGCTTATTCTGTTGCCCGGAAAGCCCCCTAACCGCGTAGTTGCTAACTATGCAGCAACTGCAAGACGATTATTATCGTTTGCATTTATTGTTTTTGACCCAAGATCCGAAGATCCGGCGGAATCATACCGGGTAAAAGCAACTTCTTTCAAAGCACGTCGATCCTATTTCGCCCCCTCAAAAAAGTGGTGGAGGCGCCGGGTACCGCCCCCGGGTCCGCCTCTCCTATTACAAGCAGCGTTTATCACCATAGCCCCTAAAGGCAAGCTATAATAACAAATGATTATTCAAAAAGCAATTCTCTTGAATTTTCAATATCAATTCACTATTTTCGGAATGAATAATTTAAAGGAGTACACCAGGTGAGCAATATATCTATAGTCGCATTCTATTCATTCGTAAATATAGAGGAACCTGAAATAGTAGTTCCAAAAGTTCTGCTTATAGCAAAAAAGAAGCGAACCAGGGGCACTATATTGATAGCCAAAGAAGGCTTTAACGCCACAATCTCTGGTGAAGGTGATAGCGCTCATGAAGTGTTGAATGAACTTATAAAAATCACAGGGGCAACTGACGTAATGGTAAAAACACACCATCACGATGTGCATCCATTCCAAAAAATGAAAGTAAAATTGAAGAAGGAAATTATTACTCTAGGGGTAGGAGATCTTGATATAGAAAATACTAAGGGGGAATATATCGAAGGAAAGGATTGGGATGCATTCATAAGCCGTGATGACGTTGTACTAGTGGATACGAGAAATGACTACGAAGTTGACGTAGGTACTTTTGAAGGAGCAATCAATCCATTTACCGAAACATTTAGACAATTCCCAAAATGGGTAGAAGAAAACAAGCATATATTTGAAGGCAAGAAGATTGCAATGACCTGTACTGGCGGAGTCAGATGTGAAAAATCCACAGCATTCATGAAATCTTTAGGATACAAGGATGTATATCACCTCAAAGGTGGTATTTTGCAATATTTAGAAGATACAGGAAACAGAAACAACAAATGGAAAGGTGAATGTTTTGTATTTGATGACAGATTCGCTGTTGATGATGGGCTAAGTGCTTCGAAAGAAGATATCAACTCCAGATAAACTTAACCCTATTTTGCACGCCGGTTAGCATATCGTATGTAATATTGGGAGTATATTCTGTTAGGCGCTCTACTGGCAGACCATCTCCCCATAACACCACTCTATCACCAACTTTAGAAGTTGGAGCGTTCCTTAAATCTATTGCAATCATATCCATAGAAGGCCGTCCAATCAGCCTGCATTCCAGATCATTTACAATTATAGGGGTTCCATCCTTTGCTGCTATCGGATAACCATCGCCATAGCCAAAAGCTATAATACCCACAGGCATATCTTCCTGGCAAATATATCTTGCGCCATAACCAACTGAGGAGCCCTTTTTCAAATTCTGCACAGACATCAAGCTAGTCTGCAATGTCATTACTGGCTTAAGCCCAAGTTCCACTGCTGAAACACCATCTATAGGGCTAACGCCATACAAGGCGATACCAGGTCTCACATAATCATAATGACACTGAGGAAAGTTAAAAATAGCAGCAGAATTGCAAAAACTATACTCACTATTAGTATCTTTTACTAAAGAATTGAAGCAATCTATTTGCCTT
>JAGOJE010000063.1 GCA_017995275.1 Rickettsiaceae bacterium
TTACTCGCAAAATCCATAACTTAGTTGCAATAGACCACAAAACCTGCAAGTTCAAACCTGAATATAAAGGTCAAATGAAACTATACTTAAACTGGCTTAACAAATATGAATGTCTTGATGATGAAGACAGCCCAATCGGAATAATACTTTGCAGCGAAAAATCAAAAACCCAAATAGAACTCCTCGACCTATCACATTCTGACATACATGTTGCAGAATATTGGACTCAGCTGCCACCCATAGACGTCTTTGAAAGAAAACTCCAAGAAATAGTACTTCAAGAAAGACTAAGGCTCGAAAATAGTACGAAGGAGTGATGATGCCAGCATCTATAGATATAAATTCCATATTAAAACATGATGCATGTATATTAGCGCCTAGCTTAGAGGAAGCAATTTCTTTTTCTCCATCCAAACGAACTTCCATTACTAACTGATTATCTTTATTCTTTATAAAACAAAGCGCAGCAGTATCTTAAGATATTCGTGGAAGTTCCAATTTGGCTCTGATATTTTGCCATAGTAACAAAACCCCATATGTATTACAACCCACGCTATACCACAGCTTACTATTAACGTCAAGTACTTCAGCCCAAAGTTATGTAATCGTCTAGAGAAGCTTCTAATTAAGCACAAGTTGCAACTTCAAATCATAACGCCTCTCATTTCATGAATAGTTCAGATACCCTACATCCCTTTTTCTTTGGCCCTGTTTTTTTTGCTTGTATTTCTACTAAAATGCCATTTTATTATAAAAAGCATACTACTTGACCAATTAAATAATGATGGAGTGATAAAATAGAAGAATCCAAGCGCTATAAAAAACATTATAAAGAATGCACCACCTGGTGATGATGATAAGTTGCGACATAAAAAATAATTACCACTTGAGATACCGTAAGCGCATTGCTCTATCATCAAAGAGTAACCATATTTGATAGTAAAAAAGAGAATTATCAGGAAAAATGCTGATGTTTTGGCTATAGAAGCGAAACTATTAGATATAACTCTTTCCAATTTACCAGGAAAACTATTACAGATAATTTGGGCTACAATATTGATGATTGTCAAAACCGCCAAAACATAAGCGAAAGTTTCAAATTTCCATGTAATATAAAACAAAGCCACAAACTGCAATACTAAAACAGATGACAAAATGAGAGCTCTATAATTTGGATTAGTTATAAACTTAGGCCATTTAAGCCACGGTAAGTAACGTAAAATAGCTTCAAGATATTCTTTCCTAAACAAGTAAAATTTTATCACGTAAATTGTACTATGAATAAAATTATATACCATCGGAATCATGTAGAATAAGCCAAAAATAGAAAAAACTATCAATGCTGCAGTACTAGGAGAGGCATCAGGAAACTTAGCACTTACATTTGAATAATTTGAATAACACGATTCGCAAATGATATGTCTTGTAAGCTCATCATACTGAGACACTATAACTAGAGAGAGTAGCCATACAATAGATAACACTGCAATCTTTCTAAAAGAATAGAAAGTATACATGAGCTCTTTTTCAAAAAATCCAGGAAAACGAACACATATTTTTATTGCCATTGTGTATATCATGATACGAGTAGATGAGATCATGATGTAAAGAACTGCGTTATCTAAAATGCCACCACAAATACTATCAATTAAGCAACAGAACGGAAAAAATAATACCACAGTTAGAATAGCTCTTCTGTAGGTAGAGTTATCAATTATTTTCTCCGTTTGAACACAAATTTTACGCAGCATAAATTCCATAATCCTTATGCATCTCCATTTTATAGGTCCTTGTGTGAATTTCTAATCGTTTAGTTGCTAAACCTCTCACACCTAAACTATAAAATTCATAATGAGTTTTATCATCAGTTCTTTTTGAACAGGATCACTCTCAGCTATAAGTAATGCTAAAGCTGTAAGAGTGCTATCATTGACCCGAGCAAGGTCTATTCCTGATTTTTCTAGAAATAAAATAAATAATAAACAGCCAATCCTCTTATTTCCATCCGTGAAGGGGTGGTTTTTAATAACAAAATAAATCAAATGAGCAGCTTTCTCTTCCTGCGACTCATATAATTCCTTCCCGTCAAAACTTTGAGCTAAATTTCTAAAATACTCATAAGACCAGCATCTCTCTCAATGCCGAAAAGTTCACTCGCATCATTTCTCGCTTGAAGCTCCCGTTTCAAACCATTTATAGCTTCTTTAGCAATATCGTAAGCTATTACAGGTCTATCGCCTTTGTGCAACCCCGTTGGATTTGTCAGTCTTGATTCATCATATCTTACAAGCAAATCCCAAGTTTTTGCATAAGAACGTATGATGTTAATTACATCCACAGCTATTTCATTCGTTAATGAGTAACTTACTAATGTAGTAGATAATAGATCCAGCGCCTGCCTCACTTCCCTAATTCTGCTGGCAGTAATCTTTTCCTTATCAATGCTGTATCCTTTGATAATACGTTCTTTGAGAATATCAGAAGCCCAACGACAAAATTGCGCCCCACGTTTGGAGTTCACCCTATAACCAACAGAAAGTATGCCGTCTAAGTTGTAATATTCTATCATCCTCTCTACGGACTTTTGTCCTTCTAACTGAACTGTTGCAAATTTTGCAACGGTTTCCACCTCTTCAAGTTCTTCATTTTGAAAAATGTTTTTTAAGTGGCTAGATATAACAGATTTGTCTCTACCAAATAAATCAGCCATCTGCTTAAGTGATAGCCATACGGTTTCATCTTGCATTCTCACATCTACAGCAATTTTCCTATCGCTCGTCTGATATATTATGATTTAGGCACTTTTGCTCATTTTCGCTCAGTGTTTAGAGTTTTTGACCTAGACTACAACTAACAGATAATGTTTATATGCTACTTCCCACCGAAACCTCTATCAGAATTCGATTGCCACCCATAACCTTGTGGTGAAGATGTAACATGATTCTGCGAAGTAACGTTGGTACACCCACGCATACGCGCTACAAATCCTCCTCTTGAAGACACTCGTGTTGGAACTTTCGTTTCTTCTCCATGAGCATGCACATCTCCCATCTCATGCATAATCGGAGCTACAACTTCCATCGCTTCAGCAATACCAGTAATATATTTCCGCCCTCTAATCATATTGTCATTAGTTATATTATTAGCATTAAGTCTAGTTTCAGAGACTTCACTACTTTCTGGAGCTGTTTCTGGAAAAATATGATGCTTTATCAACTCTTTTAAAGGATGCTCACTTCTAAGTTCTATGAGCCCTTCTCTATATCCATTTCCGGTGATAATTGGCTGTAGCTTCTCATCATGAGACTCAAATAATCTTAGTTGATCTTCCAAGTTAGAACGATTACGCGGAAAAGTTGATTGACCAGCATCTTGATTTTTCCAATGTCTTCTCATAACATCATTACTGATCTTTTTTAGAGCATTAATTGTACTTTGTAGCTTGGTTATACCTTTATCTAATCCTTTGAGTTTTTGCGTCTGCTTGTCCTGCAATTGTACGAATGGTACTGAACTTGACACTGAACCAGCAAAATCAGCTTTCATCGCAGCAATTTCCTCTTCTAAGACATTCTTCCTATCTCTCAATTCTACCTCTAACTCTGCATAAACACCAAGATCATACCTCACATATTCTACCATGTTAGAAGTTGGGTGAAGTACTGCACCTCTTTCAGCGGATTCTAAGTAGTTCCTCTGCACCTCATGACCTTCTACAGGCACAAGATATTCTAACGGCTGTTTCAATAGCGGTTGACTGCTATTCCTATCGCCAGTAAAATTTTGGACTGGCAATCTAGGAGCCTGCACAAAGGTTGTCTTTGCTACTGCTTTTCCTGTAGGACTTAACTTTCCAGTGAAATTTCTATCCTCAGTATCACTGTCCTTACCAGAATCAAAGGCTACCCCAAGTCCACGTATATATTCTGCATTTGGATTGTTCATATCTGTTAAAGGAATAGAGTGAGTCACGTGAAATGCCGTCTCTCTACCTATATCTTGTTCTTCTCCATTATGTTTAACCCTAGCCGCAAGTTCATTCCTCACTAAGTATTTTTCAGCCAATGGTGTAAATTCATACACATAAGCATCATTTGTAGCTCCAAGCAAAGCTTCAGGAAAGAAAACAACGATCTTGCTGATCTCAGAATCTTGGCCTTTTGCTACATCCTCGAAAAACTCTTTGTGTCTTTTGATACCTTGACCTACAGATATAAATTCTATATTGAAACATGAGTCATGTATATCAGCTCCTAGTTTAGAGGAAGCAATTTCTCTTTCTCCATCCAAGCGGACTTCCATTATCACATTTCCTTCTGAGTTTTTTATCACACAAAGTGCAGCAGTATCTTGACCTTGTGATGTTCGTGGAAGCTCCAATTTATCTCTGATATTTTGCTTTTGCTCTTCTTTAGCTAGCCCCTTGATATCTCTTATAAAATTATCTTTACTAGCTGTAACATTTAAATTATACCTCTCCACCTCAACACCATAAGTAGTGTTAGATAGTGGAGGAAATTTCCTACTCCTAAGCACTTCTCTAACACTCTGTCTTTCGAGCTTACAAGATGCTATATCTTCTAGAAAAATTTTCCTTTGATCTCTTAGAACTTTCTTTGACACACCAGATCCTCCATATCATAACTGTAGCTCCCACTCAGGATGTTCTTCTAAAATACCAATTAGACTTGTCATGTCACCTATAAGCTGCACTACTGTACTGTTTAGCCTAGCTTGATAAGGGCTCGCATGACTGCCTGTGAAAAACGCTCCTTCAATACTAGGATGCATATGTATACACTCAATTAAAGCATCAGCTAACGGACCATATTTTGTGCTGTGATATCTGGTAAGGTCTTGTTTGAAATCACTTCTTGCTTCATGACTCAGCGTATATTCAATATCTAACGGTTTAGCATATTCTACTAACTCTTTATCCAGGGTTCTGGAATCAACGTAGCTCATATCACGATACTTCTTCACTATTTCCCTAACATATAAAAGCACTTCATCATCCGTTTTCATAATTCACCTCCTTATATTATTTAATAAACTCATTCTACCTCAAATCTTAAGAGTCGTCAAAGTAATTCAAAGAAAACTACATCCCTTTTCCGTAATCCTTATGGATCTCCATTTCCTGTGTTTTTGTATGAGTATGGTGCTCAAATTTGGCCGTTTGCATTTGCTCGGTGTGAATGTGCCTTGCGGCTTCTAAATCTAGGGCTTTACCTCTATGAACATCATACAGCATGCTATGTGCTACAGTGCCATGTAAATAATGGCTGTGGTCTTTGTCATTTAGCCTATGTTCTAAATACTCTTTTTGGCATTCGAACCTCTTTCCTAATCTATCCGCAAAACCATGAACTTCAATATGGTGTACGTCATCTATCATACTACTTACTAGATGATCTTTGCAAATGTGATGCAGCTTTGATTCCATGACATTATAATTGCAGCTACTTGTTTCATTTCTTAAAAATTCTAGAAGTTGGTTACTTGGCCAAATGTTTTCTTTCTCTATTACATGAACATGAGACATTAGCTCTTCTGTAAAATACCTTCTCTCATCGTGGAATAACATAGCTCTTGCTATTTGATCATTAGCCGCATAACCTATTCCTTTGGCTGCTATATCTAAATTTAAAGATGGATATTCCATCATTGCTTTATTACAAAGCTCCTTCTCAGCATCCATGGTTCTTATGAAATCTTCTGGCGTCTTTGCATTTGCCTTCGACTGATTAATAATCTCAAATTCTGGCGTAATTTTGGTTGCAATCTCGCTCAGTAAAATAGAATTAATATAGCACTCTCTTCTCTCTGGATGTATAATATGCAAATCTCTCTCTAAAGAACTAATGTCATAATTTGGCTTGAGTTTCTTAATATCATCAATCTCAAAACGACATGAATAAATAACATCCTTGATTTCTTCTGCAAATTCCATGCTCTTATTATGTGCAAGGCTCATGTCATACAT
>JAGOJE010000064.1 GCA_017995275.1 Rickettsiaceae bacterium
CGTCCAGCCAATGTTATCAGGTTTATTAACATCTGCACCGTGCTTCATTAGCAATTTAGCTATTTCTGTTCTCTTAGAGTGACAAGCCACATGAAGCGACGTTTGGCCGCTATTATTAGGTTGATCAATGTCTGCCCCCTTCTCTATTAGAAAATTAGCTGTTTCTGTTCTCCCAGAGTCGCAAGCCGCATGAAGCGGCGTGTCGCCAAGATTATTAGGTTGATGAATGTCTGCCCCGTTCTCTATTAAAAACTTAGCTATTTCTAGACGTTCTTCTCCATAAGCGCCATGAAGCGGCATGTTGCCCTGTTTATCAGGTTGATTAGGATCCGCCTTCTTGCTCTCTATTAAATTTTTAACTTCATCTATATTGTTGTTTTGTATTGCTCTTATTAGTTTTTCTTGGCTCATTATTTTTACCTATATTAAAATTATAACTTTAAGGACGAATCAAAGAAACTTACAATGCTTTGTTGCATTTTGTTTTTGAATCATCCTTTGTTTACACCTAACATTAGAACATAGGTGAGTAACAAGCTCAACAATTTTGCAGTTATAAAGGGTTAAAAAATGCAGTATGAGACATCTTTATCACATTCGTTTTTGCTGTTAATTTTATGTAATATGTGATCAGCGAGTAAAAAATAAAACTGTTATTTTTTCAAATTATGGTTATTATATCCCTTTAATATCTAATATGTGTGGGCATGAATCTTAGTAATACGCGTGTTCAGGAGCTTCTGGAAGAGAAACGTCAGGAGGCTCGTCTTGGTGGCGGCATAAGTCGTGTAGATAATCAACATAAAAAGGGCAAACTTACAGCCAGGGAGAGGATAGAGATTCTCCTGGATCCAGATTCCTTTGAGGAAACTGGTATGTTTGTGGAACATAGATGCAACAATTTCGACATGGAAAATAGGAAATTTCCAGGTGATGGTGTTGTTACAGGCCATGGGACTATTAATGGTAGGCTTGTGTTTGTATATAGCCAGGATTTTACAGTCCTTGGTGGATCTTTAGGGGAACATCACGCAAAGAAAATATGTAGCCTCATGGATATGGCTATGCAAGCTGGCGCTCCCGTGATAGGAATCAACGATTCTGGAGGAGCGCGCATCCAAGAAGGAGTGGATTCTCTTGGAGGTTATGGCGAAATATTTCAGCGTAATGTTCTAGCATCTGGTGTGATTCCGCAAATTTCTCTTATTATGGGGCCTTGTGCTGGTGGCGCTGTTTATTCGCCAGCTCTAACGGACTTCATTTTTATGGTAAAAAACAGCTCTTATATGTTCGTTACAGGCCCAGATGTTGTAAAAACAGTAACTGGGGAAGATGTCTCGCAGGAGAAACTCGGTGGTGCTAAAATGCATAGCTCCAAAAGCGGAGTGGCTGATCTTGCTTTCAAAAACGATATAGAAGCTTTGCTACAAGTTAGAGATTTTTTCAATTTCCTTCCTCTTTCTAACAGGCACTTATCTCCGAATCGCTATACTAAAGATCCTGCAGATAGGGTTGATATGTCTCTAAATACCTTGGTTCCTATAAATCCAAACAAGCCCTATGACATGAAGGAGCTTATAGAGAGAATTGTAGATGAAGGTTATTTTTTCGAGCTTCAGCCTGATTTTGCAAAAAATATGATCATAGGATTTGGTTATATGGAAGGCAGAACTGTTGGTATAATTGCGAATCAGCCAATGCATCTTGCTGGCTGTTTAGATATTAGCGCTTCAAGAAAAGCCGCTAGATTCATTCGTTTTTGTGATGCTTTTAATATACCGATTGTTACATTGGTAGATGTTCCTGGATTCCTTCCTGGGACGGATCAAGAGCATGGTGGAATAATAAAACATGGTGCTAAGCTATTATATGCTTATGCAGAGGCAACAGTGCCAAAAATTACTGTTATAACCAGAAAAGCTTATGGTGGGGCTTATATAGTGATGAATTCTAAGCACTTAAGGGGCGATGTTAACTACGCTTGGGCTAATGCCGAAATAGCTGTTATGGGGGCAGATGGCGCTGTATCTATATTATTTAGGGAAGATCTTGATAATGAAGCTGCAAAAGCTAAGAAGATAGCAGAATATAAGCAGGCTGTTACTTCTCCATTTGTTGCTGCATCTAGAGGATATTTGGATGATATAATAAAGCCTCAAAACACCAGGTGGAGAATTTGTAAGGCTTTAAATCTGCTTCATCACAAAAAAGTGCAGACTCCTTGGAAGAAGCACGATAATCTACCTTTGTGAAGCAAAGTGAGGAAATCTATGACAAAACCATTATTTGATAAGGTTCTTATTGCCAATCGTGGTGAGATAGCGTTGCGTATAATAAGCACGCTTCGCAGAATGGGTATTAAATCTGTTGCAGTATATTCTGAGGCGGATACAAATTCACTACATGTGCAATATGCGGATGAAGCATATTTTATTGGGGATTCATCTGCTGCCGAAAGCTATTTGTCAATTGACAGTATAATTTCTGCCATAAGAGCTAGTGGCGCTGGAGCGGTTCATCCAGGTTATGGATTTTTGTCGGAAAACGCCTCTTTTGCGGCGGCTATTAAAGCCGAAGGTTGTACTTTGATAGGTCCTAGCGTAGAAGCCATTCAATCTATGGGAGATAAAATCGAGGCTAAGAAAATAGCGATAGAGGCTGGTGTTAGCACTGTTCCTGGTTATATGGGTATAATAAAAAGCGTGGAGCAATCTATTTCTATAGCAGAAGAAATAGGCTTTCCGGTGATAGTAAAAGCTGCTGCTGGTGGTGGTGGACGTGGCATGAGGGTCGCGCAGAATGCAGAAGAAATGAAAGCAGCATTTGAGGCAGCAAGTAGAGAAGCTGCAAGTCACTTTAGCGATGGTAGGGTATTTATAGAAAAATTCATAGAAAAGCCACGCCATATAGAAATCCAATTGCTTGCTGATAAATATGGCAATGCAATATGCCTTGGTGAGCGTGAATGTTCTATACAGAGAAGACACCAGAAGGTGATTGAGGAAGCTCCAAGTCCTTTCATAGATGAAGAGACAAGGCAGGAAATGTACAAACAGGTTGCATCATTAGCTCATAAAGTTGGCTATCATTCAGCTGGTACTGTCGAATTTATAGTAGATAATGATCGTAATTTTTACTTCTTAGAAATGAATACACGTCTTCAGGTGGAACATCCAGTAACGGAACTTATTACTGGTGTTGACATTGTTGAAGAAATGGTAAAAATCGCCGCTGGCCTTCCTCTTTCAATAAATCAGGAGGATGTAAAATTAAAAGGTTGGGCAATGGAATGTAGGATTCAAGCTGAAGATCCTTTGAGAGGGTTTTTGCCTTCAAGTGGCAGAGTAACTGAATATGTTGAGCCAGCAAAGAACTCTCACATCAGAATTGACAGCGGAGTTGCCGCAGGAGCTGAGGTTAGCATGTTCTATGATTCCATGATAGCCAAATTATGTACCTTTGGAGAAAATAGGCAGCAAGCGATAGAGCAAATGAAACACGCTCTTGGTACTTTTGTGATAAGAGGTATTGCTCATAATATAAGCTTTTTGGAGGCTGTTGTGGCGAATGAGCGTTTCGCTATTGGCGATATAAACACCGCTTTTATATCGGATGAATATCCTGATGGATTTAGTGGTTCAAACCTTACTTTAGAGATGACAGAAGTATTTATGGCAAGTGCTTTAAGCATATTTTTGTCTGAGCAAAAAAGGATATTATCTATAAGCGATCAAATGGTTAATCAATCTAGTAAGATAGGTACTAGGTGGGTTGTTACTATAGATAATCAAACTTTCCCTGTAGTTGTAAAAAAGGTTGAGGATGGTTATAACATACGTTACACCAACGGCAGGATTTATATAAGAACTAATTGGGAACTTGGTAACAGATTATTTACAGCAATTGTAAATAGCCGTAAAGTGAATGTGAAAGTAGAGCATATAGCTACTGGATATTTGCTGACTCATGGTGGTATAGCTGTGAAGGTTTATGTAAGATCTCCAAGAATGTCAGAACTAGAATCAGTTATGATTTCCGAAAACGATAATGGTTCTGCTAAAGAGATTGTCGCTCCTCTTACTGGTCAGATAATTTCTGTAAAAGTAAGCGAGGGTGATCAGGTAAGGATTGGGCAAGAGCTTGCTATCTTAACGGCTATGAAAATGGAAAATATCATATTATCTGAAGTAGGTGGAAAAGTATCTAAAATTCACGTTAAAGATGGTGATCATGTGTTATCTGGTTCTATGTTGATTGAGCTAGAATAAATTTATAAGGAAAAACTCCAAAAGGACTCATTATTATAAAGAGTAACAACTTGTTGGATTGTGCCAGGCCACGGATTTTGGATCGCAAGCTTGCCTGCCTTGGGGGGCAGTAGTGGCGCGCTTGTCATTCCTACCTTGAGCAGGAATCTAGTTTTTAAAAAAAGTAGCCACGAAGTGGCACATTGTTATGCCAGGCCACGGATCTCGGCCGCGCTGCGCTTGGTCTGTCCTGGGTGACACTCTCGCCAACGAGCTGAATGGATGCATGCCTCCGATTACAATTCCTTGACAAATATTTACCATCGCTATATATTAACAACGCTTTGTGCATTGTTAATATAAAAAAATGGAGATGTTTATGCCCGGAAATGAATTGGGGATTTTACGTTATTTGAATCGTAGCCCTTATTTTAAGCTTAGTGCAATGAGTGAGTCGTCTGACCAGATTCTTTCTCTCTTACGTATGGCTCATGGAAGAACAAGTGGATCATTATTACATAGAGCAGCATCGCTATCTCAGGAAGACATGGTAGAAGAATTATTGCAGGAAGGCGCAAATCCTAATGTTTATAACAATCTAGATTACTTACCTATTGAATGCAGTTCGAATGGAAAAATTACCGGTCTTTTGGTAGAATATGGTTCTATTGTTAGAGACGAATACATTCATAAAGTTTTAATGGCAGCGCCATATTATTCTGCTGAAAAGTTACAGGAGATTTTAGAAACTCTAGGTGGAGAAAAAGTAACTGCTCACATTAATCAGGAATTGGATAATGATATGCCTATAACACCATTAACTAAAGTAGCTTTTGGCGAGGGGAGAGATCCTGTTAAGGTGGAGCTTTTGCTTAATGCTGGAGCTAAGATTCCAGAAACGGCAGTGGGAGAAATGAAGGGTATTATAAATTCTCATCAGAATGCGGATCCTGAAATTTTTGGGTTTAATAATTTAAATGACGCAAAATTGTTAGATTACCAGATCGCTAAGTTGTTTGAAGAGCATGGTGCGGATTTTGCTAATATGCTTGATGATTTTGGGTGGAGCTTGGGTATATTGCCTGTGGAAGATCATCCTCACTATGATACATTACCAGTTGTTTTGGGAGTTGAAGAAACGAAAGATCCTGTGGGAGATGTACATCATCATAATGATGATACTAATTTCTAAATCATTGTCACCCCGGACAGGCGAGCTTGCGAGCTCAGATCCGGGGTCCAGAATTACATCCTATTTTTAGCCAACTCCATCTTACGCTTCTTTTCTTGCTCTAAGAAATTGTGGTATTCTGCCAGCTTCTTCTGCTTTCAAATGATATCTTGTCTTTACATATCCTGAATATGGTGAAGTGCTATTGTGCTCTTCCTTAAAAATTCCAGATGCGTTAATAACTTCCTGTGCATAATCGAAATAATTGGCGATGTCTGAGGCGAAATTTATTATTCCATCAGGTTTTAATTTTTTAGCAAATATTTTCAGCCTTTCTGGATTTACTATTCTGCGTTTTTGATGGCGTGACTTTGGCCATGGGTCAGGGAATAATATAAAAATAGCGCTCAAACTATCATCAGGTAATTTGTGGAATATCAAATCTACATCATCTGGCCATAAGACTATATTAGTTACAGAGGAGTCTTTTGCTAATTTTAAGCTATTTGCTATGCCATTAAGGTAAGGTTCAAAAC
>JAGOJE010000065.1 GCA_017995275.1 Rickettsiaceae bacterium
ATGCATCAGAGTATCACCTGATTTATCTAGAGCATTAATATCAGCACCTTTAGAAACCATAAAATCTAAAGATGCTTTACTGTCTAAAGCATAATATATCATTGGAGTACCATCGATCTTGCAATCTACATCAACGCCATTTTTAAGCATAACATCTAAAGCTTCCAAATACCCCTTATCCAAAGCAAATAGCATAGGATTAGGATAGCCAGAAATTCTCATCTCCAAAAATTCCTCAAGCTTATTATTCTCCTTCAACTTATCAATGAGTAATTGCATAGGGGCAGATGGATTTCGAAGTTCCTTTCTACTCTTCATTATTGCTTCTAACTTGGTTCTTATGCTAGATTGAGGATCTTGATACAAAAATAACCTCGGATCCAACCGCTGACCACGAGAAATATTAAATGAATCAATTATTTTTTCAAAATAATCCCTTTCTGGAAAATCACTCTTTAGGTAAGCAACTTCTTTTTGCCTATCATCTACTCTTTTTTGCCTTAATATTTCATGAAGTGGTTTCTGTGTTTTGGGGTCTATGGCTTCCATTTCAGAAATAAAATCTACTATTCTTTTAGAAGACACACCTAACAAGCGCACAATACAGCGATCGCCAAAAACTCCAGGCATTTCGCGCTGCAACCTCCTAATGCCTCTATACATATCTAATTTATCAGGTTGATAATGACTACTATTGTTAGTTATTTCTGTTATTTTACCTTGATTATTAATTGCAATAGTTCCAGCAAGCTCTGCTGGTCTTCCTCCTAAAAACGAAACATGTGTAAAGTTTTTCCTATCAGTAAAATATTGTCCTCTATGGTTTGCTACATAAAATGCCCCATTTTTAGCAATGATAAAAGATTGATGATCTCTCTCTCCACTTCCTTCTCCCCCTATCGTTGAAGCTATTTTATAAACATCACCTAGAGTAGAACTATTTATACGAAAATGCAAAACGCCATTTTTATTAATCAACTTATGGGACTCGAGTTGCTCAGGAGTCATCCTTAACATTTTATATTCCTGACCATCTTCGTCAGTTTGAATGCTTCTTGCAACTTCTTCTAGATAAGCATCGTGAATCATTTTGACCCTGACACAATCAGCTGGATCGTCACCTTTAAGACTCACGCCTCTAAAAAGCTCCCTAACTTTATTCCACTTAGAGCCGGTTTTACGTTTTGATTTTTCCTCTTCTTCTGTCGGCATTATCTAACTCTTGATTAACATGAACAATCAAATTAAACCACACATTCACCAATCACTCAAATAATTATAGCAATCTATGTGTTGAAATTTTTAATGAAGTGGGAATTATGCCACTATTACCTTGCCATTATGCACCCCACGCCCACATCAACTTTTTGCCATATCCATATAGAGTCGCACGATGATTAATGCAAATCTTACCAAATATCAGGCCCCCTCATAAAAGCCCCTTCCTTTTGAAATAACCATTCACTATAATACCCCTATTATTATGAAATAAGGCAAAAATGAGTAATATATTAAACATAGTTGGAGCTGGGCTTGCTGGTAGCGAGGCTGCATTTCAAGCGGCGAGTCGGGGAATTAAAGTAAGGCTTTATGAAATGAGAAATGCCAAGCGCAAAACACATGCTCATAAAACATCAAAATGCGCTGAACTCGTCTGTTCTAACTCCTTCAGAAGTGATGATGTAACAAATGCAGTTGGTCTCCTTCATGAGGAAATGAGAAGATGCGATTCACTTATAATGAAGGCAGCAAAAAACAATATGGTTCCCGCTGGTAGCGCTCTTGCAGTGGATAGAGATGCGTTTTCGGAAGAAGTAGAAAGCACATTGCAAAACCATCCAAATATTGAAATTATAAGAGAAGAAATAACATCAATGCCACAAGATGGAAATTGGATAATAGCAAGTGGACCGCTAACCTCTGATACACTAACAAAATCAATAATAGATACAACAGGAGAAGATCAACTGGCATTCTTCGATGCAATAGCCCCGATAATCTATAAAGATTCTATAGATTTCTCAATATGCTGGTATCAATCAAGATACGATAAAATAGGCCCTGGTGGTGATGGGAAGGATTATATCAACTGCCCATTAAATGAAGAAGAATATAATAAATTCTTAGACGCACTAATAGCTGGAGAAAAAACAGAATTCAAGGAATGGGAAAAAGATACTCCATATTTCAATGGATGCCTTCCTGTAGAAGTAATGGCAGAACGTGGAAGGAAAACTCTTTTGTTTGGCCCAATGAAGCCAGTTGGTCTTACGGATCCACGCAGCGGAAAGAGACCTTTTGCAGTTTTGCAACTACGGCAAGATAATAAGCTAGGTACTTTGTATAATATGGTAGGCTTTCAAACAAAATTGAAATATGCTGACCAGACCAATGTGTTTAGAATGGTTCCAGGCCTCCAAAATGCAGAATTTGCGAGATTAGGAGGTCTACACCGAAATACATTTATAAACAGCCCTAGATTGTTAGACAATTTAATGAGGATGAAAAAAGCTAAGCATATCAGATTCGCAGGTCAAATAACTGGCGTTGAAGGATATGTAGAAAGCGCAGCTACCGGTCTGCTGGCTGGAATATTTGCAGCAGATGAGATGCTAGGATTAGAGACGAAAACACCACCTAAAAATACGGCTCTTGGATCGCTACTATCTCACATAACTGGCGGGGCAAGCGCTGAAAGTTTTCAGCCTATGAATATCAATTTTGGGCTATTTCAACCCCCAGAAGGTAGAACTACAAAAACCCAGCGCTATGAGTTTTATAGTTCAAGAGCACTAAAAGAACTTGATGAATGGATAAGAGAAAAAAATGAGCGAATTTAAAGATGCTGATAAATTAATAGCTAATATCAAAGAAATAGGAACAAAATATCAGGAGGCAATATTACGCCTAATGAATTCTAGAATACCACAAAATATGATGAATAATTTTGGATCCGGTAATATAAATTCATTAGCAAAAGAAGTAGCCGATAAGATAATAGATGACCCACAAAAATTTATAGATACTAATATTGAATATGGACATAAATTCGCAGCACTTGTAAACAATACTATGAAGAGATTCATAGGGGAAGAAACAGAGCCAATCTATAACTCGTCACCTAGAGATAGAAGGTTCAAAGATCCATTATGGCACCAAAACCTCTATTTCGACTTCATCAAACAATTTTATATAATGTCATCACATTGGATTTCAGAAAGCACGAAGAAATTAGAACTAGAACCAAAAACACAACAAATTCTAGAATTCTACACAAGGCAGTTTACAGATGCATTTTGCCCATCAAATTTCCCATTTTATAACCCCGAAGTTATAAAGGAATCGCTATCAACGAAGTGGGAAAATATATCCCAAGGGTTAGATAATTTTATAGAAGATCTAAAAAATTGTGACGGAATACTAAATATCAAAACCACAGATAAAATGGCATTCAAGCTTGGGGAAAATATAGCCTCCACCGAAGGAAAAGTGGTTATGCAGAATGATTTGATGCAGCTTATATGCTACAAACCAAAAGCAAAAGCAAGACAAATACCAATATTAATTACTCCACCATGGATAAATAAATATTACATTCTTGACCTATCCCCAGAAAATTCATTTGTAAAATGGCTAGTGGATAATGATTTCCAAGTGTTTTTAATCTCCTGGGTAAATCCAAAAGAAAATCTATCCCACAAAAATTTTGAAGATTATGCAAGCGAAGGAATAATAGCTGCGTGCGAATATATAAGATCCTCTCTTAACGTGAAAGACATAAGCACCATTGGATACTGCATAGGTGGAACGCTTCTTGCCTGCGCTTTAAGCATTATGAAAACCAAAAAAATGGACTATATAAATTCCGCAACATTTTTAACTACCTTACTTGATTTCTCAAACTCTGGGGAAGTTGGTATATTTGTAAATGAAGAAAGCGTTTCTGCTATTGAAAAAGAAATGGATGAGAAAGGATTTTTTGATGGAAGATATTTAGCTCATAGTTTTAGCATGCTCCGCGCTAATGATTTAATATGGTCTTTCTTTGTAAATAACTACCTTTTAGGAAAAAGGCCTCTACCATTTGATTTACTATATTGGAACTCTGATCCAACAAATTTGCCAGCAAAAATGCATAGCTTTTACTTACGTAATATGTATTTAGAAAACAACCTAACTAAGGCTGGTAAAGTTACCATGCTTGGGGAAAAAATAGAGCTGAAAAATGTTGAAGTTCCATCATTTTCCCTTGCTGCCAAAGAAGATCATATAGCACCCTGGCGAGGAGCTTTTGAAAGCGCCAAACTACTAGGTGGTAAAAAAGAATTTTGTTTATCCGCATCTGGCCATGTTGCAGGCGTAGTTAACCCACCAAATCAGAATAAATATTCTTACTGGACCAGTCAGGAAAATGAAGATTCTGACACATGGCTTGCATCTGCTACACAACATGAAGGATCATGGTGGAAACATTGGCTAGAGTGGCAAAGCAAATATAGCGGCGAAAAAATACAGCAGGAAAATTATAACTCCCTAAAAGCTATAGAAAAAGCTCCAGGGAGTTATGTTGCTAAGGAAAGCTAAATAATATCATCACAATGCCCTACTACCTCACTTACCTTATCCAGATAATCAGAATATGGTGTATTCTCTAGCCTTATAATTTTACATACACCATTCTCATAAGAAAAGCATGTATGATCAAGAGATTTTCCCTCCATCTCTTTAGCAACACGATCCCAGCCTTCTTCTGGAGTCTCTCCAGGAATAGGCTTAGGAACAGCGCAGCAAGTCTTTGTAAAATCGCCACATAACTTTGCCATAATTTTTCCAGCATCTTGGTTAGGAGCTAGTTTTTCTTGAACTTTCTCCAAAATATGAAGCTGAATATTACTGCTGAAAGATTTAAAATTAAGATCATCGATTGTTGTATAATAATTCATATTACTCTTATTCTCTATTAAATGTACAAGATAGTCAGATGTTTTCTCAATAATAGAATCGTCTAAATGATTCACACGAAAAACTGTTGAATATGATGAATCAATACTAACTCTAGTTTTAAGTTCATTGTCTTTATACAAAATATGATCATCATAAAAATATTTACAATAGTCAGGGAGATAATAAGCTATATCGGATGCTATTTTTTGTAATATCTCTCCAACTTTCTGATCTGGAACATTTTCTAGACTATTACCTTCGCGATCTTTAGCAGCGAAAGATCCCACAACTAACATTGTTACAATATATTTGTCAATTGGCTGATCATAGGATGAGAGAATTTTATCATTAAAATTTTTCCCTTCTTTCAATTCATTGATTATTTGTATAGCATCTGTAGCTAATTTTATATTTTTTGTTACAATAGCAACATTCTTACCATTAGGATCATTCGTTTGATCATAATCTTCAAGTCTTATTGACCAATACTCAAGCTTTTCTCCAGCTGTTCTACCTTGGGGATGTAAGTTACTGTAATACATATATTTACCTTTTTTACGTTATCATAAGTGCGTTTGTTGCCAAACAACAAATCAAATATAAATAGAATAAAACCGCTGGTCAACAACCTTCTTGACAAGTGTTTAGATTTTGTGTATAAACCTTTCTTGAAGTTAATAAAACCCAAAGCATCTCTTTACCTACAAAAAACACGCACTTCTTAGAATTACCAGAAGAATCTAATTAGAGATATCAAAAATACCAAACCTTTTCGAGAAAACACTATGCCTAAATCTCCTAAAAACACCATAGCACAACTTAAAGCGAAAGAATTTGAACTTCATAGATTGTTTCAATCAAACACAGAAATCGCACCTCAAACACTAATCGAATATCTAAATAAGTTCTGTGATTCAGAATATAATGTCTCTCCAGGAATAGCAGCAAGTATAAATAATTACTTTAT
>JAGOJE010000066.1 GCA_017995275.1 Rickettsiaceae bacterium
ATTTACAACCAATATACTATTTTTGACCTAAATTTACTGAAACTTATACTAGCTAAAACGAACGCAATAAATAAGTATATTACAGCTGAAATATCATAACTAAGGTCAGCGCCACCTTTTAGCAAAGGGTCTCTACAAAGAGATATAAATACATTCGCAGGATTTAAAACCATATATCCTCTTATTTCTTCTGGAGCAGTTTCCACTTTCCACATTATAGGGGTTAAATACATCACAACCTGTATCAAACTGTTTATTATATTTGGAAAATCCCTAAATCTTAAGCAAAGAAGAGAAAGAGAAACTATCATCAGATATAAAAATACAAACAAAATCATAAAACCATAAAATGAAGCTGCTAAAATATCTAACGAAATAGGCACAGAGTAATATATATATATGATCATAAGGATAGGGATATTATGAATGAGTATCACCATATTTTTCACCATCACAGCATTAATATATGATAATTTTGGTATAGTAAGCTCTTTCAAGTAATGTGTATATGTTATATAAGCAGAAGCCCCATCTGTTACTGAAGCTACAGAAAAATTCCACAATACTAGGCTAGTTGCGAGATATGGTATATATTCCGCTGCTGGTATTTTAAAAAGGTAAGACCATACCACACCCATAGTACATACTTGTATGGCTAAAGAAAGAGTAATCCAAAACTGACCAAATTTTGACCTAGCATATCTTATCTTAATATCAAGAATACCTATTAAACAGAATATTCTCCAATGTGAAAATGAGGAAATAAAATCCTTCCAAGCTTTGTTTGTCATTTCTTTATTTTTAATGTAAAATGCAGCAACGAATACTAGTATATTTAACAGGCATCGTCAATATGATCAATTACTATGGAACATATATGCTAACTTTAAAGGAAGTAAAACGCTTTCTTAAAGTCTATCACCAAACGCTTTTTGGACCAGCCATATCCGCAATGATTTTTTTGTTCATATTTTTACTCTCATCAAATAATACGAATTCAGAAATAGGCGGGGTAAAATTTGTAAATTTTATGGGGCTTGGCCTCATAATAATGACAATCGTCCAAAACTCTTTTGCAAATAGTGCATCTTCAATAATAATGAGCAAAGTAATCGGTTATGTTAATGATATTCTAATGCCCCCCTTTACTGGCATTGAAATAGTTACAGCCTATACAATAGGAGGAATGATAAGAGGGATTATGTGCGGGTTACTCCTTTCTATTTTCCTTATGCCATTCATAGAAATAGACATAAAACATCCGGCTCTTCTCATCTTCTTCTCTCTCGTTTCTGCATCAACATTAGGAATAATAGGAATAATAGCTGGAATGGCCTCAAACAGCTTCGACCAAAGCGCTGCTATTACTAGCTATCTAATAACACCACTATCATTCTTATCTGGTACTTTTTATTCTGTAAAAAGACTACCGGAAATATTACAACAAATAAATCAATTCAATCCGTTCTTCTACATGATAGATGGTTTTAGGTATAGCCTAACAGATTATTCAGATTGCAATGTAATAAATGGAGCAATAATGTTATCTATATTAAATATCATCTTATTTATCTTAGCCGTAAAGCTATTTAATATAGGCTGGAGATTAAAAAGCTAGCTCATCAAAACTTAGTCTTTTGCAAATAAATCTTGAAAAATTCCTAAAAAATTGTATAAGTGTTAGCTCAATTCAATGAGTATTATACAAATGACTGAATATACATTATCCATAATAAAGCCAGATGCTACTAAGAGAGATATTACGGGAAAAATTAATTCCTATATTGAAGCAGCTGGGCTTAAAATTGTAGCGCAAAAAATGATAAAATTGACACGTGAACAAGCAGAAGAATTTTATGCTATTCATAAAGCTCGCCCTTTCTTCAATAGTTTGGTAGAATATATGATATCAGGACCTGTAATAGTTCAGGTACTAAAAGGAGAGAATGCAGTTTTGAAGAATCGTGATGTAATGGGAGCAACAAACCCTGCAGACGCTCTTCCTGGAACAATCCGTAAAGATTTTGCAGAAAGCATTGAAGCTAACTGCGTTCATGGATCAGACAGCGTAGAAAATGCAACAGATGAAATCAATCTCTTCTTTAGAAAGGAAGAAATATTATTATAATAATATGTTACAGTTTGATGTAGTTGTTGTAGGAGGGGGGCATGCTGGCTGTGAAGCTGCAGCAGCCTCAGCCCGTTGCGGAGCAAAAACAGCGCTTATAACCCTAAAAATCGAAAATTTAGGAGAAATGTCTTGTAATCCCGCTATCGGAGGAGTCGCTAAAGGCACTATAGTAAAAGAGGTAGATGCTTTAGATGGCCTAATGGGAAGGGTTATAGATTTATCAGGCATACATTATAAAATACTTAATGCAAGCAAAGGACCAGCAGTTTGGGGGCCAAGGGCACAAGCTGATCGGTCTTTATACAAAAAAGCTATGCAAAATTCTATTCTAAACTACCCAAATCTCCAAATAATAATAGCCTCAGCAGAAGATATCTCTGTAGAGAATTCGAAAGTTACTTCTGTAACACTTAAAGATGGAAGAGTAATTACTACAAAGAAAGTAATACTCACTACAGGAACCTTCTTATCAGGTCTTATCCATATAGGGAACCAAAAGTCTCATGGCGGAAGAATAGGCGAAGAGCCTTCATACGGATTATCTCGCACTTTAAAAAAGTTGGGATTTAAAGTTGGGCGCTTAAAAACAGGCACCCCAGCTAGAATAGACGCCAGATCAATCGACTTCTCAAAAACCACACAACAACCTGGCGATGAAATACCAACTCCCTTCTCTGAATTAACAGAATCTGTTTTAGTACCACAAATTTCATGTTATATAACAAAAACCACAGAAAAAACTCATGAAATAATTAAAAACAATATCCATAAATCTGCAATGTACTCTGGAGAAATAGAAGGAGTGGGACCAAGATATTGCCCATCTATAGAAGATAAAATAACGAGATTTGCTAGCAAAACCAATCACCAAATTTTCCTGGAACCAGAGGGGCTAGAAGATTTTACAATATATCCTAATGGAATATCAACCTCCCTCCCAGCAGACGTACAAGAAAACTTCATTAAAACTATACCAGGACTTGAAAAGTCTAAAATATTACGTCCGGGATATGCAATAGAATATGATTACGTTGACCCAAGAGAACTAAAAAGCACATTGGAAACAAAAAAAATAGAAGGACTGTTTTTAGCTGGACAAATCAATGGAACAACGGGATATGAAGAAGCTGCCGGACAAGGGGTGATCGCTGGAATAAATGCCGCGACCAATACTCCATTCACTTTAGATCGCTCCACCAGCTATATAGGAGTAATGATAGATGACTTAATAACACATGGAACTACTGAACCTTACAGAATGTTCACATCTAGATCAGAATATAGAATTACTGTAAGAGCAGATAACGCCGATTTCCGACTAACTCCTTTAGGAATAAAGATTGGATGCATATCTAAAGAGCGCCAAGAAAAATTCTACAAGAAAATAGAACTTATAGAAGAAGCACAAAAACTGACGCATAGTCAAAAAATATCCTCAAGTAGCCTAATAAACTCCGGACACGTGGTATCACAAGACGGTCAATATCGCAGCGCCTTTACCTTGCTTGGACTTTATGAATACGGAATCGAAAAAACACTAAGCCTGTTTCCTGAGTTAAACAATATAGAAAGCTCAATATTACATCACATATATATAGAATCAAAATATTCTTCATATCTTGCTCGTCAAGAAATGGATATAAACCTATTCAAACAAGAAGAGTCAACCATAATCCCTCAAAATTTAGACTATAATTCTATAGACAGCCTGTCATCAGAAGTAAAAGAAAAACTAAATTATCACAAACCCATTAGCATAGGAGCTGCGAGAAGAATCCCAGGTATCACTCCATCAGCTTTAGTCGCAATCATGGTTCATATAAAGAGCAATAATTTATGACAGATGTTTCACGTGAAACCTTTGAGCCTTATGTAGAACTTTTATTAAAGTGGAATCAAAAAATCAATCTCGTCTCAAAAAAATGCACAAAAGAGGAAATTTGGGATAGGCACATTTGCGACTCTGCAAAATTATTTTACTCAATTGATAGAGATGATACCCTAATAGATATAGGTTCGGGCGCTGGGTTTCCTGGAATAATTTTGTCTATAATGGGCATTGATGAAGTGACTCTTATAGAATCCGACGCAAGAAAAGCTGCGTTTTTGCTGCAGGCGTCAAAAATCAGCAAGAATAAAGTTATCATTTTGAATAAAAGAGTAGAAGATTTAGAATTAAAATGCGATATTCTAACTTCTAGGGCATTTTCTTCAGTAAGTAAAATCTTAGAGATATGCAAAAACATCTCTGTTAGAAAGAAGATTTTACTATTAAAAGGAGAAAAGGCTACGGAGGAAATTGACGAAGCTCTAAAAATTTGGAGTTTTAAATATAGGATATATGGCAATGGAGTTGTAGAGATTAATTATGATAACAGCGATTGTAAACCAAAAAGGAGGCGTGGGTAAAACCACAACGGCAATCAATTTAGCGACAGCCATGAGCGCTTGCGGAAAGAGAACTCTAATAGTAGATCTAGACCCTCAAGGTAATGCCACAACAGGGTTTGGAATATTGCAAAAAGAGAGGGGAAACACATCTTATGAACTTTTTCATGGAAAGAAAGCTCAGGATTTGATAATACCAACAGCAATTCCAGATTTGGATATAATCACATCAAATGTAAATCTTACGGCGGCGGAAATTGAGCTCGTAAACAGACATTCAAGAGAGTTAATATTAAAAACAGCATTATCTTCTATTAAAGAAGACTATGATTACATAATCATAGATTGCCCTCCATCACTTGGATTATTAACTCTAAATGCATTGACTTCTTCTGATAATGTTCTTATACCTATCCAATGTGAATTTTTTGCTCTGGAAGGATTAAGGCATCTTCTGAAAACAATAGAAGTGGTAAAAAAAAGGCTTAATCAAAAACTTGATATACAAGGCATATTACTCACAATGTACGATCGTAGAAATAGGGTTACAGAAGAAATAGAGATGGATGTAAGAAACTGCATGCAAGATTTAGTTTTTGAAACGGTAATTCCGCGAAATATAAGAATATCGGAAGCTCCATCTCATGGAAAACCTGTAATGATATATGATCACAGATGTATAGGTTCTATAGCTTACATGCATCTTGCAAAAGAAATATTAGAAAGGGGATAAACATGAAAAACAGGGGACTTGGCAGAGGGTTGTCATCACTTTTAGGTGAAGAAGTAATAGTTCAAACTCCAGAATCGGGAGATAGAGTTAACTCCATAGAAATTAGATTAATTGAGGCTGGAAGATACCAACCTCGTAGAAATTTTGCTCAGGAGGCATTACAAGAACTGTCTGAATCTATAAAAAGAAATGGCGTAATGCAACCAATAATAGTTCATCAAACAGAAGGTAATAAATACGCTATAATTGCTGGAGAAAGACGTTTCAGAGCAGCAAAACTTGCCGGCCTTGACGTTATACCAGCAATTATAAAGGAATCGGAGCCGGAGAAACTCCTAGAACTAGCGCTTGTAGAGAATATTCAGAGAGAAGATTTAAACGTGATGGAAGAGGCAGAAGGCTATGCTCAACTAATAGACGAGTTTGGATATACTCAAGAAGATGTATCAAAGTTTATTGGTAAAAGCAGGAGTCATATAGCAAACTTGTTGCGCTTGAATAATTTACCGGAAATGATAAAGATATATTTGAGCACAGAAGTTCTTACAATGGGTCATGCAAGACCCCTGGTGGGACATCCTATGGCTGAAGAAATAGCTGGCATTATTATTGATAAGGGGTTAAACGTAAGGC
>JAGOJE010000067.1 GCA_017995275.1 Rickettsiaceae bacterium
TCTTTTTTCAGCTAGTTTTTCCTCATTTACAGATCCATCTCTATTTACTGGGATCGAGAAAAAATACTCTAGCATTTTCATGTTCAAAGTCTTACCCCAGCGCCTTGGGCGGGTGATTAAAGAAACTTCGCTCGTAGAAAGTACATCTTTTATAAGCAAGGTTTTATCTACAAGAAGTGCACCTTCAGTGGTAACCATTTGCTCAAAAATGTCAGACCCAACTCTTGAAAACCGATTAAGTTCGTATTTATTCATAATTCAAATTATAGATTGGTTTAAGATGAGAGTATTATAGCATATTAAAGGAAAAAACTGAAGGATGTTATATATTAATTTCATTCTAATCTAAAATTCCATATATAAGGAAGCAACTAATCCACTATACATATCCTTTCTTGCTATGATGCTATACTCGCTGAAATATCCAGCTTTTATGGTGAATTTTTGATCCTCGGAATTGCTTAATTTAAAAGATTTGGCAAGGGAAAATTGTTTGAATATTCTTTTCCTCCAAATCGGTAGAGCCCTCGGTTCAAAGGATGAAAATGCTTCTATCATAATAGTTACTCCGGCCTTTGTTTCTGCTGCCATCGTTTGATCTAGATGTATAGAATATTTGCCGTTAGTGAATTGTTTGTATCCTATTTCTGTGCAAAATAAGGTTCCTCCAAGCTTGTTTTTGGACAATTTTCCTACCATTAATCTCAGTTCGCCGTATTTTTCATTTTCATCCATATATTTTTTGCTTTTTCCTAGAAGAGACCTTATAGAGATGATGTATTTTTTGTCTTCATATATTCTTAATTTGTGAAAGAGCTCTATGTCATTCGCAGTTTCTGAATCTTTATTATAATTTTCTAATTTTGTGAGATTTGCATTTATTCCAACGCTCTGATCATCCGTTATTCCATATTCGATAGATTGTGTAATTAATTTTGTTCTATAAAAAGCTTCAAAATTTGCTTGATACCTCTTGGCATTTTTAATTTGCTCGGCTTTCTCCTGTAAAAGGTGATCCTTTTGATCTGGCGTGGCACCTGGATTGTTTAATAAAAGATCGTAATATTCAGGTATTTCCTTTTCAATTTTTCTGTCAATTTCGTAGTATTTCTCGGAGTTTTTTTTTGAATTTTTAAGCGACGGTTTGTCCATCGAATAAAAAGAGGATTTAAATTTGAAATGATTTTTTCTAGGAATCCAGGCTTCAGCATTTGCGTTTAAAGCTGCAAAAATGCAGTATATAAATATAATAACTAGTGGCATTTTATATATTATCTCTCAGCCACCGAATCATTCTGCTAAAAATCCCTCCATCTTCGTCATTCTGCTTAGCGCTTAGGTAGAAGTTCTTCTGTTTTGCTAAGGCGTTTATTTTTACCATTCCTAAAGAGGAGGAATATACGCAAGGATTACATTCTTCTGCAAATCCTGGTATTGTTATTGGACGGCCTATTCTTGTTTGTCGGCCGAATATTTTGGATGCAAGTTCTTTCATCCCATGTAGCATGGCTGACCCTCCAGTTAGAATCATGCGCCTTCCTATTAAGTGATCTATAGCTATTTTATCATATTCATCTTTCACAAGATTGAGGATTTCCTCAGTTCTGGGGGCTATAATATCCGCAAGTTCTAGAGTTGTAATTGTGGTATTATCTAGATTTTCTGAAGAGGTTGGGTCAAAGTCTTCTAAATTTATCATGTTATCAGTAGCAAGACCGCATGATGCGCTGCCATACAGAACTTTGATTTTTTCTGCTGCCTCGAGTTTTATAGAAAAAGCTTTTGCTATGTCAGAAGTGATGTGCCATCCACCTACTGGTATATAGCCGCTATATATCAATTTTTTTCCTAAGAATACACCAAAAGATGTTGTTCTGGCTCCTATGTCTAATATTATAGCTCCCAGATTTTGTTCATCTTCAGTAAGGCAAGCCATGCCATCTGCATATATTGCAAGCATTATGTTGGATATATCTACTTGGCATCTGGATAAGCAATTGCTGATGTTAAGTAACATATTTGACTGCGCAGCTACTATATGCATTTTGCAGCTTAGCTCTCGCCCTAGCATTCCTATTGGATCATCAAGTGAGTTATAATCATCTAATGTAAATTCTATAGGGAAATAGTGGATTATATCTTGATCTTCAAGCTTGAATTCACTTAATGATTTTTCTATTAGCCTTTTTACATCTTTTTTAGTAACAGGAGTTTTAGGGTGCAAATTTATGGTGTTGTATATGTAGTAAGACTTCGTACCAGCGCCAGATAGTGAGATAGCAACATCTTTTATGCTTTTATCACTATTTTTTTCTAGGGAATATATTGCATTGATGATGCTGTTTTCTGCTTGTTTTAGGTCAACTATCGTGCCAGATTTTAGCCCTTCTGAATGGCTCATATGCTGGCAGAGGATTCTGGCCTCTCCATTATTTTCTATAAAAGCAGCTATAGCAGCTATTTTACTGCTTCCTAGATCTAAAGTAACACTATTAGCAAACCGGGCTTTCATAAAGCAATTCACACCAAAATTCTAGATCAATCATAAGTTAGGTCGCAATGATATTCAAGTTTTCTTATAAATCAAACCATAAATTAAATAAAGAATTTTAATAACACATGTTTTTGTGCATTTTTGCCATGTTGCCTTACTCATAAAAACCCGACTAATTTTTCATACATCGAAAATTAGTCTTGACTATTTTTTCGTGTGCGCAAATATAGCCATATATTTTAGTTGGATATGCAGCTCCATATGTTGATGCTGATTGTTTTTCTCAAAACGAACCAGTTATAGTTTCAGCAAGAACGTTGCTATCTTAGTTAATCTAGGAAACTAAGTCTTGGTGAAGCTCATTACAATAAGGGCGGCAGCTAGCATATGTAAAAGTTCCGCTACAATAGATAATTGCGGAAGAAATAGCGAAAATAAGGTTCCGGATATTACAAATATTCCAGATGCAAACATAGACATACGGCATGCTGTTTTCATTGTGAGATTCAGTGCAAATATTTGAGAGGCGATATATAATATTATCGTTGGGAGCGCTAATTTTACCATTGTTTTAAAAAAGAAAATAATAGATGCTATGGGCATTATATATATAAATATCATTCTGTTATTTGCTATGGATTTTAGTAAATATTCCCTCATTGAATTTTCTGTGATAGTCCATGGGCTAGTGCCTAAAAATGTAGGATAAGATAAAGTTAAATTATCCGTTTTTCCGTTAGCTAATATATTTATTGTGATTGTGTTTGCTGTGAATAATACTGGAATTTTACTTCTCTCATCGAATGTCATATTTCCATCTGTATCTATAGCTGCTATTTTCCTATGTATCTCATCCTCCATAAAATAAGGCATTTCTATTGATGTGGATATATTAGTTCCATCATATTTTATTTCTGGTATTTGATCTAATATTGTCTCAATATTGGGGTTTGTTCTGGAAGATAGGGATTTTTCTATATAGGCTATTTTTCCAAGAAAGTCTGCTGTATATATAACGGCAGATATTATGCATAATGTTAGTACATATTTTATTCCATATCCTTTATATTTGAATCTTACATCTCTATAAAACTCTATAGAACTGATAGAAAGCCAAAGCAATCGGAATATCGTTTTAATGTAAGATGAGAGCCTTATTGTCATAAATGTCTTTTTAGTTTAGAATCTTAATCCAGTAACTATATTTATTACATCATAATGCAAATAAATCAACATAACAACCAACTACTTTGTAAATTAAGTAATGCAATAAGGATTCTATCAGCAGATGCTGTTGAGAATTCATCCTCTGGTCATCCAGGTATGCCTCTTGGCTTTGCGGATGTGATGACTGTACTTGCAATGAATTTTTTAAAATTTGATCCTTTGCACCCAAAATGGGAAAAGCGTGATAGACTAGTTCTTTCTGCTGGCCATGGATCAATGCTTCTCTATAGTTTTTATTATCTTGCTGGCTTTAAAGATTTTGGGATTGAAGATATAAAAAACTTTCGTCAGATGGGAGCAAAGACTGCGGGACATCCAGAATATGGTATATATGATGCTATAGAGACAACAACTGGTCCTTTAGGGCAAGGTTTTGGGAATAGCGTTGGAATGGCATTGGCTTTGAAGAAAAAGGGCTTAGAAAGCAAGGTCTGTACTATAGTAGGTGATGGTTGCTTGATGGAGGGGATATCCTATGAAGCAGCATCTGTTGCAGGGCACTTAGGGCTTAATAATCTGGTGGTGCTTTTTGATGATAATTCTATCACTATAGATGGTCCTACAAATATTGCCGTATCTGAGAACCATTTGCAAAAATTTGAAGCTATGGGGTGGCAAGTAGAAAGAGTTGATGGTCATGATTTTGTTGCTATAAATGAGGCTTTGAATAGGGCGTGGAATGCTGCGCGTCCTTATTTTATAGCATTTAAAACCAAGATAGCTTTCGGGGCTGGTAAAAAAGAAGGGTCTGAAAAATCCCATGGTTCTCCTTTGGGGAGAGAGGTAGTCTCATATATAAAAAGTTCTATTGGTGTCCCTGATGAGGCATTTTACGTGCCGGATGATTTGCTTAAAATATGGAGGAATATAGATAGCCTTCGAGGAGATAAATTCACGCCTTCATCATATAGTTTTAATATAAAATGCGACTTTGATTTTCCAGAAGTGATGGAGCCAGAAGCTACGCGGGTTTCTTCCGGGCGTGTTATAGAAAAATTGTTGAAGGAAAATTCTAATATGATTATTGGCTCTGCGGATTTGTCATCTTCTAACGGTCTAAAATCTTCAATATCTAGGGCAATTACGAGTGGTGATTTTTCTGGGAACTTTATTCATTATGGAGTTCGTGAGAGTGTAATGGCTGCCATAATGAACGGCTTTGCCGTGGAAGGGTTTCTTCCTGTTGGAGGTACTTTCTTGGCCTTCGCAGATTATATGCGCCCAGGCATAAGGTTGAGCGCTCTTATGAATTTAAGAGTTATATATATAATGACGCATGATTCTATAGGTGTTGGTGAAGATGGCCCAACTCATCAACCAGTAGAGCATCTTGCGAGTTTGAGGGCAATGCCAAATCTTCGGGTTTTTCGCCCTGCTGATTTTGTTGAAACTTTAGAGGTTCTTGAAATAGCTGCCACTTATGATGGGCCCAGCCTTCTTGCTCTTACAAGGCAAAATGTTCCGCAGATAAATAAAAAACGTAGTCAGAATATGTCTAAATTAGGGGCGTATGTTATAAAAGAGGCTAAAGAGAGGGAGGTTACTATTTTTGCCTCAGGATCTGAGCTGCAGATAGCTCTTGCTGTTGCTGATATACTTTCTGGCTATGGGGTTAGGGTTGTTTCTGTGCCTTCATTTGAGCTGTTTTTTGCTGGCGATAAGGATTATATCGAAAGCATAATAGGCGGAGATGAATTGAAAGTAGTGATAGAGGCGGCATCTTCTTTCGGTTGGCATAAGATAGCAGGGAATGATGCTATGTTCTTTTGTATGGATGAGTTTGGGAGATCCGCTCCTGCTGAGCAATTGTTTAAATTCTACGGTTTTAGTGCGGATAATATTGCAGCTGAACTATTAAAAAGGCTAGGATGAATGGTTGATTTGACAAATACTCCAGTGATAATAGTTCATGATTTGAATTCCGCTAGGGCGACTTTAAAAAATATAGACTATCCTGTTGCTATTAGTAATGCGAAGGGGGCAACGCGTTATCTTGGAATATTGCAAATTAATTATATATTCAAAAAATTATGTGCGGAATTTCCTATAATAAAGTCTGTTATTATCGATTGTGGAGACGACAACGCCGCAAAATCCTCCCTGGATTTCCTTTTGTGG
>JAGOJE010000068.1 GCA_017995275.1 Rickettsiaceae bacterium
CCTATAGATGGTTCATCAAGAACATAAAGCACTCCGCTAAGACCTGATCCTATCTGAGAGGCTAGTCTTATCCTTTGGCTTTCCCCTCCAGATAATGTTCCTGATTCACGAGATAAAGTAAGATAATTGAGCCCCACATTTAATAAGAAATTTAGCCTATCGTGAATTTCTTTTATCACCCTCTCAGCTATTTTATTATCTCTCTCGGATAAATGATTATTTAAATCTCCTATCCACTGTCTTGCTGCTGTGATGGACATGTCAGTTATTTGGCCTATATGCATGCCCGCAACTTGAATGCATAAGGATTCATCTTTTAGCCTATAACCATGGCAAGAGTCACATTTGTTCTCACTGCGATATTTTGAAAGATCTTCCCTCATCCATGCAACATCTGCTTTGCGATATTTTTCTTCGAGACTTTCAACAACACCACCAAATGTTTGAGTAACTGAGCTTGTTTTGTCTCCATCAAAATAATTGAATTCTATTTCATCTTGCCCGGATCCCCAAAATATTATGTTTTGGATTTTCTCACTTAGTTTGCAAAATGGAGTATTCAGAGTGAATCCATAATGTCTAGCTAGAGATTCAATAGTTTGGATGAATAATTTTGACTGAGAATTCGCCCAAGGAGCTATTGCTCCGTCGAGAATGCTTAATGATTTGTTCGGTACTATTAAATCCGGGTCGAAAAACATCTCTTTCCCTAAACCTTCGCATTTAGGGCAAGCTCCAAATGGGCTATTGAATGAGAAAATTCTAGGCTCAATCTCTGCTATTTGAAAACCAGAAATAGGACATGAATATCTTTCAGATAATGTTATCCTCTCACCTTGTTTATGATGACATTTCTTACCTTCTGGAATTTCTACTATCTCTATATATATTATTCCATCGCTTAGTTTTAGAGCTGATTCTAGGCTGTCAGCTGTTCTATTTCCGAGATCCCCAGATATTGCAATTCTATCAACTATAACCTCAATATTATGTTTTTTTGCTTTGTCTAATTTTGGAAGCTCGTCTATTTCATATGTTTCGCCATCTATTATTATGCGTGAGAAACCATGTTTTTTTATGGAAAGCATTTCTTTCCTGAATTCTCCTTTTTCACCTCTAGCGATTGGAGATAAGATGTATATTTTTGTTCCTTCTGGTAATGCATTAATTATATCTACCATTTCAGAAATAGTCTGGCTTTTTATAGGAAGACCAGTTGCAGGTGAGTATGGAACGCCTATTCTTGCAAATAAAAGACGTAAATAATCATATATTTCAGTTATCGTTCCTACGGTAGATCTAGGGTTTTTGGATGTGGTTTTTTGGTCTATGGCTATTGCAGGGGAAAGCCCAACTATGGATTCTACATCTGGTTTGTTGTTTAGTTGCAGAAACTGTCTTGCATATGAAGACAAGCTCTCAACATATCGTCTTTGACCTTCTGCGTATATAGTGTCGAAAGCTAGGGATGATTTTCCAGATCCACTAAGACCCGTGATGACAACAAATTTATTCCGAGGAATATCTACGTTGACATTTTTAAGATTGTGCTCTTTTGCACCGCGGACCTTTATATACTCTTGCATAAATATTCTGAAATAAGCTAATGAAGAAATTTGTAGCATTATAGGATTTTTTCATTTATCATTGCAACAGATTTTTAAACTTATAGGTATATTAATATGGCAGGTAGCTTGAACAAAGTAACTTTGATAGGAAATTTAGGGAAAGATCCTGAAATTCGTACAACTAGTGATGGCAAAGAAATAGCAACTTTTTCTATTGCAACCACTGAAAGTTGGAAAGATAGAACTTCTGGAGAGAGAAAAGAGCGTACTGAGTGGCATAGAATAGTCGTTTTTAACGATGGGCTTGTGAATGTAATAAAAAACTATGTCAAAAAAGGCAGTAAACTTTATTTGGAAGGTGCATTACAAACTAGAAAATGGGTTGATAATGCAGGCGTTGAAAAATATTCAACAGAAGTTGTTCTGCAGAATTTTAATGCAGTGCTTATTATGCTCGATAGCAAAGGTTCTGGTGATCATAGTTCAGATTCATCTTTCAAAAGTGAGCAAAATTTTGAGCATAGCGATCTAGATGATGATATTCCATTCTAGGAATCTATTTTGGGCTTTAGTCCTATTTATTTTATCTTTTTTAAGCTCCTGTAGTATATTACCTCCTCGGGAGCGTAAAGTCCTCGCTGACTCTATAGCTGAAGCTTCTCATTTTTCTCCTAAAATGGAAAAAGGCGGAAGATTTTCCTTATATACTTATCAGAAAATTTCCGACCCTAAAGCTCCTATAGCTATATATATAGAAGGTGATGGTTTTATAGTATATAGGGACTATATATCAAATGACCCTACTCCAGTTCATCCAATGTTAATACGTCTTGCAGCAATGGATGATAGACCAAATGTTGTGTATATCGCAAGGCCCTGTCAATATACTATAAAAGAGAATTTAGGCGTATGTAATTCTGGCTACTGGACAGGAAAGCGTATGTCTGAGGATTCTGTAGAAGCAGTAGATGATGTGATAAGAAAAATAGCACAGAATAGGAAAATTGATCTAATTGGTTTTTCTGGAGGGGGTGGGATCGCTGTTTTGGTTGCTGCTCGTAACCATAATGTTAGAAGTATGATAACTATTGCAGGAAATTTAGATCATGTTGCTTTTAACAAATATCATAAAACAACTCCTATGGCAGAATCACTAAATCCTATAGATTACGTATCGTCTGTTAGGAATATACCACAGCTACATTTATCTGGCACTAACGATAAGGCTGTGCCGCCATTCATATCAGAAAATTTTGAAAAAGCTGCAAATTCTGTTTGCGTTCATAGAGAAGTTTTTCCTGGGTTTACTCACTCTAAAGGATGGGATAGCGTATGGAAATCTATAATTTCAAAGGAAGTGAATTGCAGAAAAGGACGTTGATAAAAGGTTTATATAAATTTGTTGACAGTTTTCTACTCAAGCAGTAGAAAGTCAAGCAGTAGAAAGGGCATCGTTTTGTTGAGAAGGAGTTGGCAAAATGCGCGGGTTAATGAAATTTCATGATGTTAGTGTTTTAAGTGAGTTCAGTCAGCACTGGAAGTTCATATTTTATTTATGTTATACCGAAGAAAATTTAGAAGAAGTTACAAAAGTAATAGATGATAACATCCATTTTATTACTCAAAAAGTTGATGATATGGATGTATTGGATTATGTGATGAATTTTGGGAAGCTTGACATTGCACGTGTGCTTATAGGGAAAGGTGCAAGTTACGAACCTGGAAGATTGTTTGATGATGCTTTAACATGCGATCTACAGATAGGCTCTCTAGCTTTAATTAAATATTTAGTCGAGGAACTCCATTTAATTCCTAAAGCAAAAGACGTAGATCTTGCGAAAGCTCTTGGAAAATTGGACGTTGTAGACTTCTTAGATGCCAATCTTTTTCACCAAGAACATTAACAATAAAAAAACCACACAAAACTAAGGAACCACTCATGACTGAGCTTATTACCGACAAAATACAGAGAGCTTGTAAAAACACTGATATATCTGAAATCGACCACCTTTATAAATGTCACTTATATAATAAGGCTTATGTATTCAATTTAGATTTATTAATAAAATACGCTAAACAAAATCAAAAGTTAAATGAAGTTTTGATTTTAGTCCAAAAATACCTGACACGAGATGAGATATTATGTAATATCATTAGCAGCATTAAAAAAAATGACACAACTACTATTGAAATTCTCTATGATAATCATATGCTGCCACCTATAAATAATGAACATATAGCTTTAGCTCAAAAAAATAATAAGTCTCCCGAAGTAATCAAGTTTCTACAGAGTCATTTTGTAGAAGATGAATTGTCAGTTTGCTGTAGTTGTTTTTCATGGTTTTGGAGTAAAAAACATACAGAAGATTTTCAAACTCCTGATAATTTTGTCAAGATGGGTGGTGATGTTATAGAAACAACAGCAACAGAAGATTTATAAAATATGCCAATTGTTTTGCTTACAAGATCAGAAGATGAGAATGAGATAGAGGCAGTAAAGCTTTTAAAATCAGGTTTTGATATTGTATCCATGCCGCTTTTATCTTATAAAGATCTTGATTTTGAAATCGAGGAAAATGTTAGTCACGCGATAGTAACTAGCAAACATGCAGCAAGGCTAATTGCGGATAAAGTGGCAAGTAAGCTTGAATGCTGGGTTGTTGGAAGCGAATCTGCTAAAATTTTATCTAGTAATCCAAAAATAGAAGTTACTGGTGTAGCAAAAAACGTGAAAGAATTGCTTGGGGTTATATCCATGATTCCAGAAAATGAAGCCAGTGATTTTTTTAAAAACAGTACCTATTATTCTTCAGACGTCATAACTTGGCAGCTTCCAGCATTTATAAATAGGCAGATAATATATAATGTTTCTTATCTTGATCTTGTATCGGAGCATCACCTTAAAAGTATAAAGAAGTCAGAAATTAAATATATATTGGTTTATTCTAAAAACTGCGCTATTAATCTAATGAGCTTGATTAAGCGGCATGCATTATTGCCTTATTTAGAAAAGGCATATGTTGTTGCAATAAGTAGTGATGTAGCGCAGCTTTGTAATCTTTTTAGCATGAAGTTAGCAGCTGCAAATCCTAGCTTTGAGAATATTTTAGAATTACTTATAGAAAATGAGCAAAGAGAAAAAACCATCAATTCTAGCAAATGAAATGGTCAAGACCGTTTTGGTACTTGTTTTGCATGTAATTGTTCTTGTACTCATCAACTTGAAAATAGAACCTCGTGTGGTGCGGCATCCTCAAGCTGAGGAGCATGTGCATGAGGAAGCGATGCATCGGGTTTTAGAGGAAAATAGTATAGATAATGCCGATATATTATCTGTAGTTGTGTCTCAGAATTCTGAATATAGTGATAGAAGAACTGAGCCAGATATATCTGATGATTCCACAAGAGAAAGTAATATAGAGACTCAACAAGAGGATGTAGTAGATCCTTTGCTTAAAAAGGATCGCGATTCTAAGATCGCTTTAGAAACTACAGTTCAAAGGCTTTCAGATGTGCATAATCTAGTAGCTAAATTTTTCCAAAATATTGATTACAGAGAGGATCTTAAAAAAATAGATAAGTCAAACTTACCTCGTAGTGTTTTAGTAGTTATTGAAGATATGGAGCATTATGCTGATAAGTTCCTTTCAGTAGATGAAAAGAGTGATGTGATATTCCCCAAACAGGGGATTATGAATAGAGCAGTAGGTAGGTTTATAAAGGTTCAACGTTCTAGAGAGTCTATTAAAGAAAAGAGAGAAAACTACAAAAAAATCTGTGATGAAATGCATATTTTAGAGGATTATTTCTACCCTTCTTCTCATTCTAATGGGGCCGTTAATCATGATTAAATTTATTTTGACGATATTGTTAGTAATAGCTTTGTACTTCGGCTTTAATGCAATAAATGAATATGATTCCAATATTGATATACAATTTTTGAATTATTCGATAAGTATAAGCGCATTTTTCTTTCTTTGCGGAGTTATAACATTATATATAGCTTTTAGTATCATAATAAAAATACTGTTGTTTATTTTAAATTTGCCATGGCTAATTTCTAATAAAATGAAGATGTCGAAGATTGAGTCTCAGAAAAGGCAATTGATAAAAAGCTACAGTATGTTAGTTAGCGGTAATACAAAGCTAGCTTCAGACCTTGTTAATAAGATAAAAGCGGATTTACCTTCGGATCTTGATTTGCACAGCCATGTGGTGCTTAGCCTTGCCGATCAAGATGATGAGCAAAGAATTTATCATTTA
>JAGOJE010000069.1 GCA_017995275.1 Rickettsiaceae bacterium
AAATGTTATAGAAACAGTAGTTGGTTTTGCGGTGCTTGCTATAGCATTCGTATTTTTTATGTTTGCTTATAATGTTGGAGCTAGCAAACGTACGCAGGATGGATATGTTCTGAAAGCTAATTTCCAGAGTGTTGAAGGCGTTTTAGAGGGAAGTGATGTGATGATTGCTGGGATTAAAATAGGCTCAGTGAAAAGTCTCGCTTTAGATGGAGATTCATTTGTTGCAAAAGCCGAGCTTTCAATAAATAAAAATGTTCAGCTTCCATCTGATTCTCAGGCAATTATAGCAAGTTCAGGGCTGCTTGGCGGAAAATATATAATGATTACTCCAGGTGCTGATGAAAATATCTTAAAAAATAATGATCAAATAAGAATGACACAATCTTCTGTGAATTTGGAATCATTAATTGGAAAATTGATATATTCTATAAGTGGCGGAAAGAAATAGTAGAGATTTGTTTTGTCAAACCATATTCTTATTGTTTCTATAGGTAAAGCCTCAAAGGAATATAGATGCCTGATGGATCATTGGGCTAATATGATAAAATATAAATTTTCGGAAAAAGAGCTTGTTTGTAAAAAACCTCTTAGTCCAGCGCAGTTAAAAACAGAAGAAGCTGGAATGATTGGTCAGCATATCATCAAGGATTCTGTTCTTGTTGTGCTAGACCCAGTTGGTAAAAAAATTACCAGTGAAGAATTTGCAAAATTTATAGATAAGAACATTAGTGGAGCTAAGGATATTACTTTCGTGATAGGTGGCGCTCATGGCGTTGATAAAACCCTTGTGCAGAAAGCTGATCTTGTACTTTCGCTTTCTGATATGACGATGCCTCATATGCTTGCTAAACTTGTTCTTCTAGAGCAAATTTATAGGGCTCAGACTATAATTCAGTCTCATCCCTACCATAAGTAATTAGTAGTGAAAAAAGTTACCTAAACAAATCTATTACCAAAAAGATTCTATAGGTTAATCATTTTTTACTAGCTATTTTTGAAAAATATGACTACAATGGCGCGACAGTTGTCCATAGGGTAAATAACCACACATGATATCGAAATTTTATGGATATAGTAAAAAAATATGCAGCAGTTCTTTTAGAAGAGGCAAAGAGGCTTAACGCTTCAGATAAGGTGCTTCGTGATATTGAAATTGCTAATCAAATAATTTTTTCTGAAAATGAAATATCTTCTTTTTTGGAGTCTCCTGCAAATATAGGAGCTAAATATTCTATTCTTTCAAAGATAGCTACTCATTGCGACTTAAGTGATATTTCGCTTCGTTGGATGATGCAAGTTATAAAGCTTAAGCGCATTAAACTTTTATCAAAAATGGTGTTGCGCTATAAAAGTATGATGAATAACAACAGGAAATATGCTGAGATTACAACGGCAAGAGAGCTGTCTGTTGTCGATATTAAAGAGGTAGAGAAAATACTATCCCAAAAATTTGGTGATAATTTGGACGTAGAATATAAATCTGACAAGAGTATAATAGGTGGTATGATAGTTAGAGTGGAAGATCTTCTGCTTGATGTGTCTGTCCGTAATGCTCTAGGAAAACTTATCTAACTAATTATAAAAGGGTTACAGATGAAACTGAATATTGCTGAGATTGCTGATGTGCTAAAAAGCGAGATTGCTTCCGCTGGTGGTATGTCAAACTTAGAAGAAATTGGTCAGGTTGTAGCTGTAGGTGATGGTGTAGCCAAAATCTACGGATTGAGCAATGTGCAGGCTGGTGAGATGGTAGAGTTTTCTTCCGGGGCTAAAGGTCTTGCTCTTAACCTTGAGTCTGACTCTGTAGGTATCGTGATAATGGGCGATGAAAACGCTGTTTTAGAGGGAGATAAAGTAAAACGTACCGGAGGTATATTACAAATTCCTGTTGGAAAGGGGCTTATTGGTCGTGTTTTAGATGCAATGGGTAATCCTATAGATGGCAAAGGGAAAGTGGATGATGTGTCTTTTGCAAGAGTAGAGGTAAAGGCTCCTGGTATCGTTTCAAGGAAAAGTGTTTCCGAGCCTATGCAAACAGGGATTAAAGCTATAGATTCTCTTATTCCTATCGGTAGAGGTCAAAGAGAGCTTATAATTGGGGATCGTCAAACTGGTAAAACAGCAATTGCAATTGATGCTATAATAAATCAGAAATATCAAAATACATCTTCAAAAGATTCGGAAAAGATGTTTTGTGTTTATGTGGCTATTGGACAAAAACGCTCCACAGTTGCTAGTGTTGTAAGGAAACTTGAAGAATCTGGTGCTATGGCCTACACAACAGTTGTTGTAGCTGGCGCTTCAGACCCAGCTCCTTTACAATTTCTTGCTCCATATGTTGGTTGTACTATAGCCGAATATTTCCGTGATAATGGAATGCATGCGCTCATTATATATGACGATTTGAGTAAACATGCTGTTGCATATCGTCAAATGTCCTTATTGTTGAGGCGTCCGCCTGGGCGTGAGGCCTATCCTGGGGACGTATTTTACTTGCACTCAAGGCTTCTTGAGAGAGCGGCTAAGATGTCCGATGCTATGGGAGGAGGATCTTTGACTGCTCTTCCTATAGTTGAGACTCAAGCTGGGGACGTTTCTGCTTATATACCAACTAACGTTATTTCAATAACAGACGGGCAAATTTTCCTTGAGAGTGAGCTTTTCTATAAAGGAATAAGACCAGCTGTAAACGTTGGTCTGTCAGTTAGTAGGATCGGTTCTGCTGCTCAGATAAAGGCTATGAAACAGGTTGCGGGTTCTGCAAAGCTAGACCTTGCTCAATATAGGGAAATGGAAGCATTTTCACAATTTGGATCAGAGCTAGACGAATCAACTAAAGCTCTTCTTCATAGAGGGGTAAGGCTAACGGAGATATTGAAACAAAGTCAATATTCACCTCTTGCTATTGAGGATCAGGTTATTAGTTTATACCTTGGCGTTAAAGGATATTTAGATAAGATTCCTGTGAATCAGGTTTTAGATTTTGAAGCAAAGGTTCATGAAGCTATTCGTTTAAGGCATCAAGATTTGTTAGTTGATATAGCAATTAAAAAGCAAATAACAGAAGAATGCGAACAAAAATTGAAGGACTTCTTAGTTTCTTTTGTAGAAAATTTCTTAGAAAATTCTGATAAAGGTCTATAAGCGTTATGGGAAATCTTAAAAGCCTCAGACTTAGGATTAAGAGTATAAAATCTACTCAAAAGATTACGAAAGCTATGCAAATGGTTTCGTCTTCTAAATTGAGGCAGGTTCGCTCTGCGCTTGAGGCTTTTAAAGGTTATTATGTAGCTTCTAGTGACATAATGTCTTCCATAAGGGGTTTTTGGAAAGAAGAAAAAACAAGAATAGAAGAACTTTTATTTAATGCAACTCCTTCAAAAGCTTGTGTTGCAATAGTTGTAACGTCGGACAGAGGGCTTTGTGGATCATTTAACCAGTCAATATTGCGTGTTACATTGTCTGATTTTAGGCAAATGCGTTCTAAAGGGATTGAGTTTAGCGTAATCACTGTTGGGAAGAATGGTCGGGATGCCTTAATTAGCAATGGATTTGCGGACAATATTATATTACATCTTCCATCTAGTAGCGGAATTCCTACAACATCCACATCAGCAATTTATGAGAAATTAATAGAATTGCTGGATAGTGAGCTTTATGATTCATGTAAGCTATATTTCAATTCATTCAAAAATTCTACTACTAATGTTCCTACCGTGAAATCTTTGATACCAGTTGATACAACATCTTTGGGTGGCGATTATGAATCTGATGGTGAAGGGCTGATAGAGGAAATAGCAAAAATTTATATAGATTCTCAGATATATTGGGGATTGCTAGATAGTAAAGTGAGTGAAGAAGCTGCTAGGATGATGGCAATGGACAATGCAACAAGAAATGCAGGGGACATGATAACGAAATTGACTTTGTTATTGAATAGATCAAGACAAACCAGCATTACTAGTGAATTGATAGAAATTATTTCAGGAGCGGAAGCTCTGTAACTTGAAAATTAATATGGTATAAAGATATGACACAAAATATAGGTTATGTTGTTCAGATTATCTCCGCTGTTGTGGATGTGAAATTTGATAGCGATACGATGCCTAGAATTTTTAATGCTCTAGAATGTGACAATAATGGCATTAGATTAGTTCTTGAAGTGGCTCAACATGTGGGAGATGGCGTTGTAAGATGTATCGCTATGGATTCAACAGATGGCCTAGTCAGAGGGGCTAAAGTAGTTGATACTGGTGCTGGAATTACTGTGCCTGTGGGTAGTGAGACTCTTGGTCGTATCATGAATGTTATAGGGGAGCCTATAGATGAAAGAGGTCCTATAGCCGCAAAACAATATTCAACTATACATGCTAAGGCTCCTGAATTTACCGAACTTTCTACGGAAAAGAAAATTCTAGTTACTGGTATTAAAGTGATTGATCTTTTAGCCCCATATTCTAAGGGTGGTAAGATTGGATTGTTTGGTGGTGCTGGGGTTGGAAAAACTGTTCTAATCATGGAGCTGATTAATAATATTGCAAAGGCTCATGGCGGATATACTGTATTTGCTGGTGTAGGAGAAAGAACGAGGGAAGGTAATGATCTCTATCACGAGATGATAGATTCTGGAGTTATAGATATAGAAAGGCCAGATAAGTCAAAAGTATCTCTAGTTTATGGACAAATGAATGAACCACCGGGAGCAAGGGCTCGTGTTGCGCTTACTGGGCTTACAGTAGCTGAGCATTTTAGGGACTTAGATGGTGGACAAGACGTTCTATTCTTTGTGGATAACGTATTCCGTTTTACTCAAGCAGGCGCAGAAGTGTCTGCAACACTTGGGCGTATTCCTTCCGCTGTGGGATATCAACCTACATTATCTACAGATATGGGAGCTATGCAGGAACGTATTACTTCAACAAAACATGGCTCTATTACTTCTGTGCAGGCTATTTACGTACCAGCTGACGATTTGACAGACCCTGCTCCTGCAACTTCATTTACACATCTTGAAGCTACTACAGTTCTTAGCAGGCAAATAGCAGAGCTAGGAATTTATCCAGCTGTGGATCCACTAGATAGTAATTCTCAGATGCTTGATCCTCTAATAGTCGGGCAAGAGCATTATCAAGTAGCACGTGATGTTCAAAGGGTTCTACAAACTTACAAATCACTACAAGATATAATAGCAATTCTTGGTATGGATGAACTATCAGAAGAAGATAAATTGATAGTAGCAAGAGCTAGAAAAATACAAAGATTCTTATCTCAGCCATTCCATGTAGCCGAAGTATTTACAGGTGCAAAAGGTAAATTTGTACAGCTTGAAGATACAATTTTCAGCTTTAAGGGTTTGGTTGCAGGTGATTATGATCATTTGCCAGAAAATGCATTCTATATGGTTGGCGACATAAAAGAAGCTATAGAGAAAGCAGAAAGGTTAAAAGCGAATAGTTAAGCTATAAAATAAGAGCTTTAATATGAAGATAGACGTCAATATTGTGAATCGTAATGGAACTGTTTTTGCAGGAAAAGCAAATATGGTTGTAATACCAGGAAGTGAAGGAGAACTTGGTGTTATGTACGGTCATGTGCCGATGATAGTACGGTTGCAAGAAGGCGTTATTTATACTTACCTTTTAGGTGAAGTTACATCTTCTACTCAAATAGAGAAAGGTATAGCTAAAATTACTGGCACTGGTGTTAGTATTATTAGTGCATAGAGAGCCTTGTAATTATTGGCTTCAGCTGCTATCATATGCTCTGTAGATCAAAAATGCGAACATGTGATAGATAGTTTTATAGTAGTATTATACCTCATAG
>JAGOJE010000070.1 GCA_017995275.1 Rickettsiaceae bacterium
GATAGAATCTTCTCTCTTCATTTATCTTATCTCTAGACCTAGGTGCAACATTATCATGTCCTGACCTATATTTTGATAAAGACGGATCATTAATAACTTCCATTATGAATTTAAAAAGCTTCAAAAATCCCCTGTCTTCTTTTCCACTCCTTTTCTCTACCGCCGCCATCGTCCAATCCATATCATAGAAAAAAGTTTCCAAAAACTCGGAAAATTCTTTCTTTAAATCCTCAGATGCATCGCCTATTTCTTCTATTATTTTTTGAGGGGTAAGATCTTTAGTATCAAGATTAAAATGGGAAAGTCGCTCTGAAAAAAAATCATGAAAATTCTCTACTGGAGTTTCTCTAGCAATATCTACCCTTTCATTAAATTCCACTCTAGATTTAGGTGCCATAAATTACCCATTCTATTAATTCTTATCTAATTAAAGAAACAAGCTCTCTAACATTATCTACTGAAGACAAGAACTCGGATCTTTCTTTGTCAGTTAACAATATTTCAACTATTTTTTCAACACCTTTCGATCCTATAACAACAGGAACTCCTGCATATATGTCTTTTATGCCATATTCTCCATTTAAATATGCAGCACATGGAATGATGCGCTTTTTATCTTTCAGATAACTCTCAGCCATTGTAATAGCTGAAATAGCTGGCGCGTAAAAAGCAGAACCAGTCTTAAGCAATGCTACTATTTCTCCACCACCATTTCTTGTACGCTCTACTAACATCTCTACCCTCTCATTAGTAGACCAGCCCATTTTTATAAGATCAGGAATTGGTATCCCAGCAACTGTAGAATAACGAACAAGCGGTACCATGGAATCACCATGACCACCTAGAACAAAACTACTTACATCTTCCACAGAAACACCAAATTCTTCTGCTAGGAAGCAGGAAAATCTTGAGGAGTCAAGGGCTCCAGCCATTCCAACCACTTTGGCTGGATTAAGCCCACTCTCCTTCATCATAACCCACACCATAGCATCTAAAGGATTCGTAACAACTATCACAAAAGCATCTGGAGAATATTTTTTTATATTTGCAGCCACTGTTTTTATAATAGCAGCATTTGTAGATAGAAGGTCGTCCCTACTCATCCCAGGTTTCCTTGGGATACCTGCTGTTACTATAACAACATCTGATCCTTCTATATCTTTATAATCATTTGTACCCCTTACATCTACATCCGATCTACTAAGTGCAGCACTTTGGGAAATGTCTAAAGCTTTCCCCTGAGGTATGCCTTCTGCTATGTCAAATAACACGACATCGCCTAACTCTTTTTCAGAAATTATATGTGCTAATGTGCCACCTATATTCCCAGCACCAATTAATGATATTTTTGCTCTTTTTTTCATACATATTCCTTAAAATAGAAATTCATAAATTTGTTCTTTAATTTTTTCGACCTCTTCATATTCATAAGGTACCCTTTCCCCAACTGCACACCATACAGGTTTGGGCCAAGCAGGATCTGTTGTATATCTGCCTATCACATGTACATGGAATTGCCTTACGATATTACCAAAACTTGCCATATTGACTTTTTCAGCGGTAAATTTCTCTTTCAACAACCTACTTAAAGCAGAAACTTCTGAAAATAGCTGATATTGCTCTTCTTGTGTTAGATCATAAACTTCTTCTAGCATTACTTTTCTAGGAACCATTATGAACCACAAGAATCTTGAATCATCGTATAATAATAAAGATGTAAATAGCATGTCCTTGATGTGATAACAATCATTTTCAAGTGTTCTATCTAGTTGAAAAGACACTTTAATACCTCACATTAGTTATATTTTACCTTTAAAAACGCATATGTTTCTATAAAAACAGGAAGATAAGTTTTTATATGCTCAAATATTAATTTCGGCTCTTCTTCTTTGCTAGCATTTTCGCATAAAATTGCAAGATCAATGTCTGAACGCTCTTGATTATCCATTCTAGCTCTTGAACCAAATAGCCATATTTCACTAATGAATGGGAGAGACTTTCGGCTTTCTAAGAATTTATATTGCAAAATTTTATCCATATCCAAGCCATATTAGGAAGCATCACGAATCAAGGTAAACTTTTGTCCCATATCCCTCAGTAAAGATGCTAGATAAAATAGAGTCTTTATCCATGCAATTAACTATATGTACATATTCTGCATGATTCTGCAAAGTGCTCGCAATAGCTTCAACATAACCTCTAGATTCTGAATTATTCTCCGTAGTTTTTACATATTTACGAAGTGAGTCTATAGAAATTTCTCCTAGCGAAACCATAGGATTTTTAGGGTCTTCCATCAGTATTAAATGGCGAGCTGTAGTAACACATGCAACTATAGATGCTGTTAGATTCACATCCAGCAAATAAGTTGATCCATCTGCGCCAAAAGCAACTGGCGCTATAACGGGGACAAAATCTGCCTCCGTTAAATTTATAAGTATCTCTGGATTTATAACAGATGGTTCACTTATAAAACCAAATTCTAATATACCACTCTTAGAACTAGATTTAACAACATGTTTTTTTGCTTCTATCATATTCCCGTCTTTACCAGAAATCCCTACAGCATTACAACCGACTGCACATAATGCAGATACTATCTTCTTATTTATATGGCCAGATAGAACCATTTCCACAAGCTGAGATGTTTTATGATCGGATATTTTAGATGTTTCGTAGAATTTTTTATCAATCCCAAATAAGTCCAAAGTCCTTTCAACAGACTCGCTATGATCATGTACTATTATTATACTCGCACCCGTCATATTAAGAACTGATATATTATCCACAGCTGCTTTCAATAGTTCATCACTTTCTATAACCGCAGATGGCATTTTTACCACTATCACTTCTGATTCTAGTTCCTTACCTTTTAGAAGAACCTCGCTGATAGCACCCGCAGTTTCTGAACCAGATACTGTGGCTTTCTCAGCACCCTCTTCACTAAAGGTGTTTCGCCAAACTAAGCTGCAACTCTTCTGTACCATTTCCACTCCTGCTACTAGTAAAAATAAAAGTTATAGGCCTTCCACCAAAAATCTCACCACTAGATTTTGTAAGCTCTATACGTTCTGTATTTGATATTTTATCTGATTTTGTAAAAACTATCTGAAAATTTAGCTGCAAACTAATTAGCAACTCAACAATTTTCAAATCATTTTCTGCAACACCTCTTCTTGCATCAATCAGTAAATTTACGATTTTTAAGTTACTCCTTTTGCTAAGGTAATGCAAGATTAATTCTTCCCACATACTTCGCATATTCTGCGGCACCTTTGCATATCCATATCCAGGAAGATCTACAAGAGTAAGCTTGCCACCAAGCTCAAAAAAATTTATTTGCTGAGTTCTACCAGGGGAGACAGACACCTTTGCAAGGCCCTTTCTATTACATAACTTGTTTATAAGACTAGACTTACCAACATTAGATTTCCCAACAAAAGCAAATTCTGGCAAATGCAATTTTGGTAAACGCTGTGGCTTATCTGCACCAGCTACAAATTTTGCCTCCTTCCGAAACAGGGCTAGAACCTCACTTTTATTCACTAATACGCCTTACTTACCTGATTGTTTGTTTATATAATATTGCTGAATTATAGATAATATATTATTCCAAGTCCAATATATTAACAAACCAGCAGGAAAATTACTAAACATAAACAAAAACATTAGCGGCATAAATTTCATCACTTTTGCCTGAACTTCATCTGCAGGTGGAGGACTCATGCTTTGCTGCATATACATAGTAATAGCCATCAAAATCGGCCACACTCCTATCATCAAAAAAGCAGGTGGTGAGACTGATAACAAACCAAATAAATTAAAAATAGAAGTGGGATCAGGTGCTGATAAGTCATTAATCCAACCAAAAAAAGGAGCATGTCGCATCTCAATAGTTACATAGAGCACTTTGTATAAAGAGAAAAATACAGGAATTTGTACTAATAGAGGTAAACAACCAGCTACGGGATTTACCTTCTCTCTTTTGTAAAGCTCCATCACTGCCTGGTTAAATTTCACCTTATCGTCCGCGTAACTAGCTTTTAGACGGTCAACATCCGGCTGTAATGCCTTCATTCTCTTCATAGATCTGTAAGACTTATTTGCCATACCAAACATAGCAAGCTTTACAAGAACAGTTACTATTAGAATACTTACCCCAAAATTTCCACAATATCTGTAGAAAAAGTTCAATATACTAAACAATGGCTTAGTAATTATATAGAATATGCCAAAATCTATAGCCCTATCAAAAAGACGAATATTATATTCTGATTCGTATCGATCTAACAAATTCACCTTCTTTGCTCCAGCAAATAAGTGATTTGTAACCTCATAGCTAGATCCAGCATCAACAACTTCCTGCATCACTATAAAATCAACCTGATATTTATCAATACCACCTTTATTTGCATATGAAAATTCAGACTTACATCCTATATTTTTCTGAGGAATAAAAGCAGTCAGCCAGTATTTATCGGTTATACCTATCCAATCCGTTTTAGGAGATTCCATAACTACGTTTTTCTTCTCTTTTACATCAGCAAATGTAACATCCTGAAGTGTACCACCAAAAGAACCTATAGGCCCCTGATGAAGTATCTGAGCAGCCTTTTCTCTTGGTGAATAATTACGATTTATCAAACCATAAGGACTTATAGCTATCGCTTTGCTTCCGTTATTAAATACAGATTGTTTGATGGTGAACATATAATCATTATCAAGAGAAATAGTGATAACGAATTTTACATAATCTTCATTAATCCATGTTAAATTGACTTCTTCACCTGGTCTTAGAGTCTCTTTATCCGCCTTCCATATAGTATCAGCAGATGGCAGAGTTGTTCCAGCAAATGAACTGTACCAACCAACTTCTGCGAAATATGATTCTCCACTTCCAGAAGGCGATAAAAGCACAGCACTATCACTGTTTTTATCAGCGGTTTCTTTATAGTCATTTAGTCTTATATCATCTATCCTAGCACCCATAAGAGATATAGATCCAGAAAGAGCCTTACTCTCTATTTTCACTCGCTTACTATGATTAATAGCTTCCTCTCTAGATATTGGAGCCACTGCCTGCGGAGTATTTTGCTTTATACTAAGCTGCGCAACTGGCTTCTTCTTTTCAAGAGTGCTTGCTGCCTCAATACGGGGACGTTCATAAAAATAATGCCACCCCATCATTATAAAAATCGAGAGCATTATGGCTAAAATAAAATTTCTATTGTTTTCGTTCATAAATTATCTTATTTACTAAAAATTTTTCTCTTCAAAGATTCAAGATCCTTCAATATAACAATATCAGCTTGGTCACTGTTTGTAAGATCTTCATCACTCATTTCATGCAAATCATCATCTGCTATACGAGCAAATTTGTACCCACGTTTTCTCCAAAAACTTAAGTATTTCTCAACATCTTTCTTCATCCACTTAGGTGTCCATTCTTGTATTACTACAAGATTTGGAGAGGCATCTATAATACGTTCAGCGCCAAATATAGCATCAGCCTCAGCGCCTTCTACATCCATCTGAATCACATCTATTGAAATATCACTTGGCAAAACAGAATCTAAAGCAACGGCCTCCACTTCCACCTCTTTACCAGCAAAACCATGTTGCAGATCTTTAATTATATGAGATCCACCAGAATTTCCTTCCTGATTTGCGGCTAAAAATTTCAACTTTGTATTCGAAGAATAGGCTGCTTTTTCATATAATGTTATATTTTTTATAGGGTTATTCTCTATATTTTTTTTCAAGAATTTTAGAGTCTCTGTATTTGGCTCAAATGCATATATT
>JAGOJE010000071.1 GCA_017995275.1 Rickettsiaceae bacterium
CTTCGCAAGAACCATCGTAATCGCAGCAGTAAGCGACGTCTTACCATGGTCAACGTGACCAATCGTCCCTACGTTACAGTGCGGCTTCTCCCTGTTAAACTTCTCTTTAGCCATCTCTTATCTCCTAAAAAAAACTAAGTTATTGACAAATTACAAACCAAAAACTACAGACAAACTCTGCCCAACACGCTTAAACACCACTAAAACACACTCAAGCTAATGGAGCGGGTGATGGGAATCGAACCCACACTACCAGCTTGGAAGGCTGGGACTCTACCATTGAGCTACACCCGCATTAACACTCACACTAAATCGTGGTGGAGGGAGTAGGATTTGAACCTACGAACGCTTACGCGGGCAGATTTACAGTCTGCTGCCATTGACCACTCGGCCACCCCTCCAAAACTGTCGTGTAAAATATAGCAACTTGAATCAAATTGCAACCTAAATTTTACCCAGTTTTCGTACGTTTAGATAAGCAGCCTAACTTGTCAAAAACCAGCTAGATATTTGTTGGTTGTAAGTTATTATAATAAATAGTATCTTCTGTCAAGTACAATTATGAGAAACAAGCAAAAAATGAGAACTATAGGCAAAATAAAACATAAAATACGTAATGAAAATAGTCACTATTATATATATGGGAAACACCCATCTTTAATGGCTATGAAAAACCCTAACCGCAAAATCATAGAAATAATGTGCACAGAAGACTTCTTCCACCCAAACAAAGAAGATGTTTTAAAGCACAAATATAAAATCCTTCAACCCAAAGATTTAAACGATCTAACCCCAAAAGAAACCAATCATCAGGGAGTAATAATAAAAACCTCCCCTATTGCTCTATCAATTGACGATGCTGATTTTAGCTCGCAAAATTGTAAAATAGCAATATTAGATCAAGTAACAGACCCGCATAATGCTGGCGCCATAATAAGGTCTGCGGCAGCTTTTGGGATTAATTATGTAATTATGACAAAAGACAATTCCGCCGAAGAAAATGGGATAATGGCCAAAACTTCATGCGGGGGGCTAGAAATAACCCCTATAATAAGAGTAACAAACCTAAGATCTGCTATAGAACATTTAAAACAGAATGGATTCTGGGTTCTTGGAATGGATGGAGAAGCAAAGGAAACAATGTCACAGAAACAACTTTCTGGAAAAGTAGCAGTAATATTGGGGTCAGAAGGAAGCGGCATGAGACGTCTTACAATTCAAAGTTGTGACTCGCTAATAAAAATCCCAATGAGCGACTCTATGGAAAGCCTTAATGTGTCCAATGCAGCTGCGATAATTTTTTATGAGATGTATAAAACTCTGAGTTTTTAAAAATATAGTTGGATTTTGTCGCCAACTAATATATAAACTAACACCTACGGTCAATACCTATGGTTAAAGAATCATCCCAAGGAGAATTTTATGATGAATAAGGAACAAGCACTAGCAGCCGCGTTATCTCAAATAGAGAAAAGCTACGGAAAAGGCTCCGTAATGAAACTTGGTCAATGTAAAGCAGTTGACGTTGAAGCTATACCAACAGGCTCACTGGGCCTTGATATAGCTCTTGGAATAGGCGGATTACCAAAAGGAAGAATCATAGAAATTTTTGGACCTGAGTCTTCAGGAAAAACAACTCTAACACTCCACGCAGTTGCAGAGGCACAGAAAAAAGGCGGAACTTGCGCATTCATAGATGCAGAACACGCTCTAGATCCAGCCTATGCAAAAAAGCTTGGCGTAAAAATAGATGATTTAGTTATTTCACAACCAGACACTGGAGAACAAGCTTTAGAAATAGCTGACACCCTTGTTAGATCTGGCGCTATTGATATGATAGTTATAGACAGCGTTGCGGCCCTAGTTCCAAAAGCAGAAATAGAAGGCGAAATGGGCGATTCTCACATGGGCTTACAGGCAAGATTGATGAGTCAAGCTTTAAGGAAACTTACATCATCCATCGCTAAAACAAATTGCATAATAATTTTCATCAACCAGATTCGTATGAAAATTGGAGTAATGTTTGGCAGCCCAGAAACAACAACAGGCGGTAACGCTCTAAAATTTTATGCATCGGTTCGTCTTGATATAAGAAGAATAGGCTCAATTAAAGATAAAGAGGATGTAACTGGAAGTCAAACCAGAGTAAAAGTAGTAAAAAACAAAGTCTCCCCACCTTTCAAAGTAGTAGAATTTGATATAATGTACGGCTCTGGAATTTCTAAAACTGGCGAAATATTAGACCTTGGTGTAAAATTAGATATAGTTGAAAAATCCGGATCTTGGTTTTCTTACAACGGAGCAAGGATAGGACAAGGGCGTGAAAATGCAAAACAATATTTAATTGATAATCCAACAGTCTCAGATGAAATAGAACAAAAGATTCGTCAAAAATCCAGCGCATCTGATGGTGATATTTTCACCGTTATAGAAGATGACTCAACAGAAGTAGCATTTGATTAAGTTGATTGTAGGTAAATTATGATAGATCTAAAAGGAAAAATAGCACTTATAACCGGAGCTTCGGGTGGAATAGGAGGCGCAACCGCAAGAAAATTACACTCGCTAGGAGCACATGTAATAATAAGTGGAACCAATGTTGAAAAGCTTGAGAGTCTAGCAAAAGAACTCGGCGGAAATTGCACAGTAAGACCGTGCAATTTAAAAGATAAAGCCGAGTGCATAAAGCTTATAGATGATCTCGAACATTTAGACATAGTTGTATGCAACGCTGGTATAACAAAGGATGGTTTAGCTCTTAGAATGCCTATAGAGGCCTTTGAGGAAGTTATAGATGTAAATCTAACTTCAAGCTTCTTGCTAAATCAAGCGGCTATCAAAAAAATGATGAAAAATAAAACTGAGGGCAGAATAATAAATATTTCCTCAGTGGTAGCTGTCTCTGGAAACCCTGGGCAAGCGAATTACTGCGCATCTAAAGCAGGCTTAATCGGGATGACAAAATCTCTAGCCATGGAAGTAGCAAGCAGAGCAATCACTATTAACTGCGTAGCTCCGGGATTTATAGTGTCTGACATGACAAATTCTCTAACTGACGCTCAAAAAGAAATGGTGATGCAAAAAATCCCTATGAAACAGTTCGGAAAAACTGAAGATATAGGTTCTGCAGTTGCTTTTTTAGCAAGCAAGGAGGCATCATATATAACAGGACAAACGCTCCATGTGAATGGCGGAATGTTGATGGTATAAATACTAAGCAAAGCCTTGCAACAAAAGGCTTTTGGGGAGTATAAGTAGCAATATTTATATCACCAAGTATTTTTATTCTGGTATTTTTAGAAGTTTTGTGATAAAACTCTTTCCCGGACCGGAAATTATGCCAATACAAAATATGTAAGGCAAGGTCCATATCGTGGGTTTTGACGATAATATCGAGCAGTAGTTATGAGCTGATATATCGTAATACGCACTTATGTTAACTTAAGTAAAAAATATAGGACATGTACTATGAGCGATATCGAAGCAAAAATAATCAAAATCACTGCTAAAACTTTAGGTATTGACGAAAGTAAAATGACTAAAGATTCCAAATTTGCGGATCTTGGCGCAGATAGCCTAGATTTAGTAGAACTTATGATGACCTTCGAAGCCGAGTTCGGTTGCGACATTCCAGATGAAGAAGCTACAAAAATCTCAACCATTTCTGATGCTGCAACATATATAGCTAAACAGCAATCAGCAGCATAATAAACTTCAAAATTTAGGGGAGAAAAATGCAAAAAAGACGAGTTGTAATAACTGGAATTGGAGCGATAACTCCCTTAGGCCTCACGTCTAGCTCCACTTGGAGTAATATTTTGCAAGGAAAGAGCGGCGTAGCTGGCATTACGCATTTTGACGCATCATCTTATAACACAAGAATTGCAGCACAAGTAGATTCTTCATTTAATCCTGAAGATTTTATAGATCCAAAAGACATCAAAAAGATGGATCTTTTTATACAATATGGTCTCGCTGCCGCTACTGAAGCTATTAAAGATAGTGGATGGGCCCCTGAAGATGAAGAATCACTTTATAGAACTGGAGTAATTATAGGCTCTGGCATAGGTGGTTTCGCAGCTATAGAAAAAACTTCAGTATCATTCCACAATAGTATCAGCAAAGTAAGCCCATTCTTTATAGCCTCTTGCTTGATCAATCTACTATCTGGTCATGTTTCAATAAAATACGGATTCAAGGGGCCAAATCACGCAGTTGTAACAGCTTGCGCAACTGGCACTCACGCTATTGGAGACGCCATGAGAATGATAAAGTATGGAGATGCTGACGTAATGATAGCAGGTGGAGCTGAAGCAACAGTAACCCCGCTTGGTATTTCTGGATTTTCATCGGCAAGAGCACTATCCACAAAATTCAATGATACACCTACAAAAGCTTCAAGACCTTGGGATAAAGATCACGACGGTTTTGTAATGGGGGAAGGAGCTGGAATAGTAGTATTAGAGGAATATGAACATGCCAAAAAACGCGGGGCAAAAATATATGCAGAAGTTGCTGGATATGGAATGGCTGGGGATGCATATCATATAACATCCGTACATCCAGAAGGCCTTGGCGCTTTGAGGGCAATGCAAACAGCACTACGCGACGCTGGTATCACCGCTAATGAAATAGACTATATAAACGCTCATGGAACATCAACTCCTCAGGGAGATCCTGTAGAGCTAAATACTGTACAAAAGTTATTTGATGGCAATAGCACGGTTTGTATGTCTTCTACAAAATCCATGACAGGCCATTTACTTGGCGCAGCTGGAAGTACGGAGGCTATATATACAGCACTTGCTATCACAAACCAAGTAGCACCACCAACTATCAATCTAGATAATCCGATAGAAGGAGCTAAAATTAACCTTGTTCCTAAAGAAGCTCAAAATCATAAAATTGATTATGCCATAAGCAATTCATTCGGCTTTGGGGGAACAAATGCTAGTATTATTCTAAAGAAAATATAACTGGAACCACGGATGATAAATTTAAGAAAGTTTTTCGTGCCAATGGCAGCTTTATTAGCTATCACAGCTACTTTCTTAAGCTTGATTCTACTTTATTTAACTCTCTCTGGCCCACTGGATTCTACGAAGAATGTGATAATATATAAAGGCACTTCTACAAGGGCTATATCACAAGTACTAAAAGAAGAAAACATTATCAGATACCCATCTTTATTTAGTATATTAGCAAAATGTTACGGGCTTAGAGGAAAATATTTGAAAAGCGGGGAATATGCATTCACTGCAAGAATGACCCCTCTACAAGTAATAGATACTTTAGTTTCTGGAAAATCAGTTATCCATAAATTTACTATTGTTCCTGGCAATACTATATATGAAGTAATAGAAAGACTGAAGGAAGATCCATTGCTTGTGGGCGAAATAGAGGAAGGTTTTACAGAAGGGTTCCTAATGCCATCCACTTATTTCTACTGCTTTGGAGATTCACGCCAGAAACTCATTAGTCAAATGAAACAGCTGATGTCTGAGACTCTAGATGAATTAATGCCAAAATTAGAAAAAGGCTCACCTTTAAAAACACGTCTAGAGGTTTTAACTTTGGCTTCTATAGTGGAAAAAGAGGCAATGCTTGATGCTGAAAAGCCTATCATTGCCGGAGTCTTCATTAACCGCCTAAAAAAGAGGATGAAGCTTCAGGCAGATCCCACAACAATTTATGCAATAACAATGGGCAAAACCAAATTAGAAAGAAAAATTTCGAAGTCTGATTTAGCTACAGCTTCACCATATAATACATATCATATATTT
>JAGOJE010000072.1 GCA_017995275.1 Rickettsiaceae bacterium
ATTTTGTCCACTTGACCTTGTAGTGAAAGTTGCAAGCACAGGTGCATTACTAGAATATATAACAGTAATGATAGTTGTGATGCTGTTTAGGGTAAGAGAACCCGGCGCACAAAGGTCTTTCAAATGCCCATCTTTGTTCTTCATAGCTCCAACTGGAATTTTAGCTTGTGTCTATATGCTTCAAAAACAAGCGATAGATAAAGACGGATCCATAACAACTATAGGACAAATTCTTATAGGTTGGATAGGGTTTGCTATTGCTCTTTATATAGTAAGATCCTTAGTCATAAAAACTCGTGAATAAGGTTACATCTCAAAAGAGGCAAAATATAGGTTGTAATATGACTGATAAACCCAATCTTTAAATTAAGTCTATAACTTCTTCCTCAAAAAATTACATTCATATCACATTACTTAATTTTAAACGCTATTTAAGCTATAAATCCCCCTCTTTTCTTGTTGAGTTCTATAAAATCTGTTAAAGATAATAACGGAAAAATCAAACAATGGAAAATATGATGCTCCAAGAATACTATCAAATGGAATATTCCGATGAATCTACCGAAGAAAGCTGGGAAAAAATTAATTTCGCTATAAAAACCGACAATTACGCAGAATTACAAAGGCTAATAACTGAAGAAAATATCGATGTAAATATTGTAGGCGCAAGAAAAACTACCCCTCTGCATTTAGCTGCTTTTTATGGCAATATTAAAGCGATAGATTTTTTAATGCATCAAGATGGAATAAATTTACTTGCGCAAGATAGAACCTACTCTACTCCATGTATAACAGCCTTATATAGAAAATATTCTGCAGCAACTTGCAAGCTCCTAGAGGATCCTTCAGTCCTTCAAAACTTCATGGAAAATTACGATAAATCTATCATATATATGCTAAATTCTGCAGAAACATTTAGATATGGAATGTACATCATAACAAAACAACTAAAATCTAGCGGCGTAGATCTAGATTCAAGGCCTTTGACAAAAGAAATTTTAGCTCGAGTAGAATGTATTCTAGAAGCAGAAACTTGCCATAAAGATGACATAAAAGAATTCTTAAAAATAGCTGGCTATGAGACTGACTACGACCCCGCAACAATATATGGAGACATAGCACATAACAATTGTGACGAATTGGCAGAATAACAATCCCATCCATCCCCAAAAAATAATCCCTTGCTTAAAGCCCAATCATTCTGTATGATGGTGCGTTTTGTTCATTTTTATTATGCTTGATATTAATAAGGCTAAAGAAGATACTACTGTAGTTGTTGCAATGTCTGGCGGGGTTGATAGTTCAGTTGTTGCAGCTATGCTAACTCACGAAGGATACAAAGTTATAGGGATAACTTTGCAGCTTTATGATCATGGCATGACTATTGGTAAAAAAGGCGCATGTTGCGCAGGAAATGATATATATGATGCACAAATGGTGGCTTCTAAGCTTGGAATTCCACATTATGTGTTAGATTATGAGAGCAGGTTCAGGGAAGAAGTAATAGATGATTTCGCAGATAGCTACCTTAGAGGAGAAACTCCATTACCGTGCGTGCGCTGTAATCAATCTGTAAAATTTGTGGATCTTGTGAAAATGGCAAAAGATCTTGGCGCGGATTGCTTAGCAACTGGCCATTATGTACAGAGGAAAAATGGCCCAGATGGAGCAGAGCTACATAGGGGGATAGATCCGACAAAAGATCAGAGCTATTTTTTATTTGCAACTAAGATGGATCAATTAGAGTTTCTGAGATTCCCTCTTGGTGGTATGAAAAAAGATGAAACCAGAAAGATAGCAGAAAAATTTGGGCTTGTAGTAGCTGACAAACCCGATAGTCAGGATATTTGCTTTGTTCCCGATGGAAGCTACGCTAGACTAGTTGAAAAACTAAGGCCTGGAAGTAATAAAGAAGGCAAGATTGTACATATAGATGGGTTTGAACTGGGAAAACACAATGGAATAATAAACTATACCATTGGACAGAGAAGGAAAATAGGGATAGCCTTTAATGACCCATTATATGTTGTTCGTATTGATCCTGAGGCTAATATAGTTTATGTTGGTCCAGAATCTGCCCTTGGTAGTACAGAATTTGTTATCAAGGAAGTTAACTGGCTTGGAGTTGGTGATAAGCCAGTAGGAAATTTTGAGGTGAAAGTAAAAACCCGATATAGGCAAGATTTTTTCGATGCCACAATTGTTCCTATGGAGGACAATATGATGAGGGTTATTTTACACTCAGAACAGAAATCTATCACGCCTGGGCAAGCTTGTGTCATATATGATGGAACAAGACTGCTGGGAGGTGGATGGATTACAAGATTACCATAGTTTTGGTAAGCAATTTTTAAGGAGTGAAAAAATGAATTTCTTTAGAAAAAAGACATTTGAATCAGTAAAAGAAGGTGGGGCAAATAGTGGCCTTGCAAAGACATTAAATGGGTTTGACCTAATAATGTTAGGGCTCGGGGCTATAATTGGTTCTGGCGTATTTGTACTTACTGGAATAGTCGCGGCCAAATATTCAGGCCCTGCGGTTATGCTTTCATATGTCATAGCTGGTATTACATGCGTATTTGTTGCTCTTGCTTATACAGAGCTTGCTGCGATGCTACCAACATCAGGCAGTATATATACTTACGCATATGTAGCATTCGGGGAAATTGTAGCATGGGCTATGGTTGGTGTTTTAGTTCTTGAACTCACAGTTTCGGCTAGTGGAGTCGCTGCTGCTTGGTCTGGATATGTTACTGGCTTATTAAAGGCTGGCGGGGTAAATATACCTGAAATATATACCTCAGTACCAGCGCATGGTGGTATAGTTAATATTCCAGCTATACTAATAGTGATGTTTGTAACATTTGTGCTTTACCTTGGCACTAAGGACAGCAAAAAACTAAATACTATTTTAGTTTTAATAAAAATGACTGCTATTGGTATATTCGTGATAGTTGCTGTACCTCATTTTGACGTACACAACTGGGATAATTTTATGCCTTATGGATTTGATGATGTTTTAAAAGGAGCTTCAATATTATTCTTTGCATTCACAGGATTTGGGTCTCTTGCTACTGCTGCAGAGGAATGTCAAAATCCTAAAAGGGATATAATGATTGGAATTATAGGATCTCTAACCCTTTCTGCTGTAATTTATGTCACAGTGGGAGGTCTTGCTACGGGTATAACATCATTTGAGAATTTGGATAATGCTCAGCCTCTGGCTCATGCTCTTACGCTAAATAACAGCCATATTGGTTCTGCGATTGTTGCAATAGGTGCAGTATGCGGCCTAACAACTGTTGTTATGGTGAATATATATGCACAATCACGTATATTCTACGCTATGTCTCGAGATGGGTTGCTACCAAGGCCTTTTGCAAGGCTGCATCCAAAATATGATAGTCCTTATATTTCTATCATGCTTGTATCAGTTGTTGTATCAATACTTGCAGGTCTGTGCCCACTTGAACTAATAGCGCAAATGTCTAGTATGGGCGCTTTGGTAGATTATATGGTGGTTCTGATAATAGTTATGATATTTAGGGTTACTATGCCTAAAGTGGCAAGGTCATTCAAATGCCCCGCTCTATTCGTTATAGCCCCTACTGGAATCGTTGCTTGTTTGTACTTACTGCTTAAGCAAATGATAGATAAAGATGGGTCATTAATAACAGCAGGAAAGGTTCTTTTGATGTGGTTAGTATGTTTCGTATTTGCCTACATCATAAGGGAACTGTTCTTTAAAAGATCAAAGATTTAATTGACCAAGAGCAGGCATAAGCTCTAAACTACGGCCTCAGGTGTGATAATTTCTCACCTGAGGCTTTTTGCAATATATACATAGAACTAGGTATAGATTATGGAATCAATTTTAGATGCTATTAATTTTCTCCAGAATATTTTCTGGCAATATATAGGCTTCTTAGTAATAATATTAAGTGGCTTATATCTCACTATAATTTCTAAAGGGTTCCAGTTTAAGACCCTTGCAAATTTTAGGAAAAATTTTGGTGAATTATTGCATGAAGGTAGAAAAAAGGGAGATGAGGGTATACATCCATTCAAGCTATATTTTGCATCAGTTGGTGGCATGGTTGGTTTGGGCAATATAGTTTTAATAGGTGCTGGCGTTGTAATAGGTGGCCCCGGAAGTATTTTCTGGATGTGGGTAGCATCTTTCTGTGGAATGTTAATAAAATATTCTGAGATTTATTTAGGAGTAAAATATAGAGTAAGCAACGGAAGGCGCAGTTACAATGGTGGCCCTATGTATTACTTAAGGGCGGCATTTGATAATAAATTCATTCCGGCTCTTTCGGCATTTTTGCTTTGTATATATGGTGTTGAGATCTACCAATTTACAGTTATTGTTGACTGCATAGAACATAGTTTTGAGCTAGATCGTCATATAGTGATTGTTGGGCTTTTAATTGCATCTCTTTATACCGTAATTGGTGGAGTTAGAAGGCTTTCAAATGTATGTTCTGTTATGATGCCAATGCTGATGATAGTTTACATAGTAACATGTCTTTACATAATTATATCGCATTATAGCGTATTACCTTCGGTATTTTACGAAATATTCCACGGAGCATTTCATGGCACGGCTCCTATAGGAGGTTTTGTTGGAAGCTCCATGATGATGGCGGCGTATCAAGGCACATCCAGAGCTGTATATGCTGGTGATATAGGAATAGGATATGATTCCGTTGTACAAAGCGAAACGATGATACAGGAGCCAAAAAAGCAAGCTCAGATAGCTATTTATGCTTTATTTAGTGATACATTCATATGTATGATGACAACTCTTTTGATATCCGTAACGGGTGCATGGAATACAATGAACGACATGCCATCTGCTAATGTTGTACCTAATATTTTGTCTCAATATCTACCTTATGCGGATATATTCATGACTGTGTTGTTATTCTTTGCGGGATTCACAACAGTAGTTGCATTTTTTACAACTGGAGTAAAAAGTGCACATTTCCTGAATCATAAATATGGAAAATATATTTACATCATATATGCTACTTCTGCCTTTGTGATTTTTTCAGAATATAACGCTGATAAAATATATCCTGTTATGTATTTGGTTGGTGGTCTATTAATGCTGATGAACACATGGGGAATATTGAGATTAAGTAGAAAAATAGAGTTTTAAATGAAACTACAACCAGTACGTGGCATGAAGGATCTTCCCCCTTCTGATTCTCTGATACACGAACACATAATAAATACGGCAAAAAAAGTTGCTGCTTTATATGATTTTTCACCTATGTCCGTTCCGATATTAGAACATACAGATGTATTTGCAAGAACGCTTGGGGAGTCATCTGACGTTGTAAGCAAGGAGATGTACAGTTTTCTAGATAAAAGTGACGATAGTTTGACTTTAAGGCCAGAATTTACAGCTGGTATCATGAGAGCTTTTATATCTGGCGGAATGCATCATATGGTTCCACTAAAATTATTCTCACATGGACCCTTATTTAGGTACGATAGGCCGCAAGCTGGTCGTTACAGGCAGTTCCATCAGATCAATTACGAATTTTTGGGGGCTGACGGAATATATACTGATGCTGAAGTCTTAGGACTCGCCCGTGATACTTTTGCAGCTCTTGGCATTGATAGAGACATATCTCTTGAACTAAACTCTCTAGGGTGCAAGGAATCAAGGCTGCGTTATCAAGATATGCTCGTAGAATATTTCACAAAATATGAG
>JAGOJE010000073.1 GCA_017995275.1 Rickettsiaceae bacterium
GTATAGAGATGGTAAAGCCAGGAGTTTATCTTGGTGATATAGGAAATGCAATCCAAACTTATGCAGAGCATCATGGATATTCTGTAGTCAGAGATTATACTGGTCATGGTATAGGTAGGGTATTTCATGATGAGCCATCTGTGCTTCATTACGGACGAAAAGGAACTGGCCCAGTTCTCGAAGAAGGTATGTTTTTCACAATAGAGCCTATGGTGAATGCTGGACATTATTCTACTATTTTGAGTCATCTTGACGGTTGGACCGTTACCACGCGTGATAAGTCTCTCTCCACCCAATTTGAGCACACAATAGGAGTTACAAATGAAGGGGCAGAAATTTTTACTCTTTCTCCTCAAAATTTGTTCCATCCTCCATACAAAGCGTGAGGTTTAAATGAAGAAGAGTAAAAACAAAAAGGAACAAGCTTTAGAAAAAAATGGTTTTTCAGAAGGGTTTTGTGGGCTTGCGAACATAGGTGATGACTATGGAATTTTTCCAATTTTAAATGATGGTGAGTTTTTTGACGCTCAAAAACCTGCGTCAAAAGAAAGGGAAGAAGAATCGCATTTTTTTGGTCATAGAGAGCGTCTTAAAGAAAGGTTCTTGAACTCAAATACTTCAGGTTTTTTAGATTATGAGCTTCTGGAGCTTGTTTTGTTTTGTTCTATTCCAAGAAAAGATGTTAAGCCTCTTGCTAAAAATTTGTTACAGGAATTTGGTTCGCTAAATGGTGTGATTAATGCATCTAAAGAAAGGCTCATGTCTATAAAGGGTATAACGAAATCAACATATATAAATTTTTTAGTAATACATGAATTGATATCAAGAATGCTTCAATTTAATATTATGAAAAAAAATGTACTTAGTTCTTGGTCGGCTCTTCTTGATTACTTAAGGGTTACTATGGGAAATTCTAAAACTGAGAAATTTAGAATTTTGTTTTTAAATAAAAAAAATCTGTTAATTGCGGATGAGTTGCAAACTATTGGTACGATAGACCAAACCCCTGTATATCCTAGAGAGGTTTTAAAAAGGGCTTTATTTCATGAAGCAAGTGCTATAATATTAGTGCATAATCACCCTAGTGGAGATGCTAGCCCATCGAAAATTGATGTTGAGATTACAAAAGCTATAGCAGATGCTTGTAAAACGGTCGGCATTAATGTTCATGATCATGTGATTATTACGAGTACAGAATTTTATAGTTTTAAATCAAATTTACTAATATGAATATTCCTTACGCCAACATAATATTTTTCTTTGTTTCTGCTGTAGTTTTTTCTTTTTTTGCTACATCTATTGCGGAGAATCTTTTTAGAAAGCTGCAAATAGTAGATAAGCCGGACAATCGTAGGATGCATAGTATTGTTACTCCAAAATGTGGCGGGGTGGTTTTTGTTCTTACTATTGTTTTTGGTCTTTTTATATCGGCATATTATGGATTTATTGGGTTAGATGAGTGCGAATATGTATCTCTTGCTTTGCTAGTTATAGCTTTTGTGTCTTTTATAGATGATATAAATGAACTTCCCGTTGTTTTGAGGCTGGTTGTTCATATATCTGTATCTGCTTTTGTTATATATGTAATTTTATATCCTAAACCATTGTTCCATTATGAAGTTCCAGAATTTGTGGATTATATTTTCGCTGTAATTGGACTTACTATCTTTATAAATATATATAATTTTATGGATGGAGTTGACGGACTTGCTGCCGCTCAGTCTTTGCATCTGTCTATCACTATAATAATACTAACATTGCTTTGTTACGATTTTGTTATTTTCCCCAATTTGGTATTATCTCTTGCTACTCTTGTTTTGGCTGCTTCCTTAGGGTTTATTTCTCACAATTGGCATCCTGCTAAGATATTTTTGGGAGATGTTGGAAGTATTTCTTTGGGGTTAATAATTGGCTTATGTTTGATGCTTCTTGCAGCATCTAGTCAGCATCTTTTTATAGCGTCAGTAATAGCTTCTTTATATTATATAGCAGATGGCGGGGGAACTATTTTAATAAGAATGATAAAATTAGAAAAAATATGGTTGCCTCATTTGAATCATTTTTTCCATCAAGCGGTTCGCAAGGGATTGTCTCATTCTCAAGTCTCTTCTAGAGTCGCCTTATGTAATCTTATATTAATGTTTCTTGCTGTGGGAGCTTTATATCAGCCAATAATTGCTACATTGCTTGCTATAGTATCGGTTGCATCCACTTTGGTACATTTTACTGGTAACCGTATATCTCATGAAACCAATAGCAGATGAATTAGAAAGGGTTTTGAGGCCCATTTTTGCAAGGCATGGAAAAATTTTTGCCGAGCTAATGGTTAATTGGCAGAAAATTTCTGGCGTTGATCTTGGCGCTAAGACGTCTCCTTATAAAATAACTACTGCAGCAGAAAAGGGACGGAAGATAAATATTCTGCATGTTAAAGTGGCTAATTCTGCAACTGGCCTTGAATTTACATATCAGCAAGATATTATCATAGAGCGTATAGCTATATATTTTGGATATAAAGCTGTAGATAAAATTATAGTTAAGACATGAAAATATAGTGCATCATATGAAAGAATATAAATTTACAAGAGTCTTTTTTTGTTTTTTATTGATATTTTGCTTGAGTGGTTGTTATGAGGCTGATTTTTCTACGCCTGCTCAAAACCAAATCAACGAATATAGGAAAGCTGGGAAAATGTGTAGGGTCAAGTCAAATCCTATAATCGCCTCGCAACCAACACCATCTACTCAACCCGAAGAAGCTCCTCAAGTGCAGCAAGAGTTTGACGAATCTACAATTTATGGAGTTCTAAAAGATGATGTTGTCGTTGGTAATGCAGAGGCAAAAGTTGTTGTAGTAGAATATTCCTCTCCTACTTGTTTGCATTGTTCTTTTTATCACAAAGAAATTTATCCTAAAATAAAAGCTAAATATATCGATAGCGGAAAAGTTGCATATGTTGTTAGGCCCTTCATAAGTAACAAGCAAGATTTAGATTCTGCAATTTTAGTTAGGTGCGTTGCTAAAGAGTCTTTTGATAAGATATTGGAAATATTGTACCAAAAACAAGATTCTTGGGCTTTTCACTCAAATTATCGAGACGTTCTTACAAATATAGGTGAGATTGCTGGCCTTTCGTCGGATGAGTATCAGAAATGTTTAAAAGACGATAATATAGCTGATATGCTTATAAATCATACTAGGGCTATAACTCACGTACCTGGATTTCTTGGAACTCCATCTTTTATGATAGACGGTGTGCTTATGAATTCTGCTTACACATTTGAGAATTTATCCAATGCCATTGACTCTGCAATAGAAAAATATGAAAAAAACAAACAATAAGTCTGATAATTTTGCTTGGACAGAGAATAAAATAAAGAGCTTGGACTCTAAAATAAAAAGTAAGCAGCAAGAGTTAAGAAAAGATTTACCAAAAAAGCCCTCTATCGATCTTAGTTTAGCCTCTAAGATATCGGCTGATTTGGTGGGGGGAATAGTTGCTGGGTTAATTATTGGAATTTATTTTGATAAATTACTGGAAAGTAAACCAATATTTGTTATAATATGTCTGATTTTTGGAATTGCAGCCGGAATCAAGAACGTAATTAAACATTTGGGTAGTTAAAATGCATGCGCATAATCCACTAACTCAGTTTGAGATAAAGACTATTGAGTCATTGTCTTTATTTGGACGTGATGTGAGTTTTACTAATTCTAGTTTGTTCATGGTTTGTTCCGTGGCTTTAGTGGTCGTGTTCTTTGCTTTTGCTCTAAGAAAGTCAAGTGTTGGCGCGCCTTCTAGGCTGCAAATGTCTGCAGAGCTCATATATAGAATGGTGCTTGATATGGTTGAAGGAAATGTGGGCGAGAAGGGGAAGCCTTTCGTTCCAGTAATTTTTTCTTTATTCTTATTTATTTTAGCATGTAATTTCCTTGGGCTTCTTCCTTATAGTTTCACAGTTACAAGCCATATAAGTATAACATTTGCGCTTGCGATGATGGTTTTTTGCATAGTGACTATAGTTGGCTTTGTAAAACATGGTATGAAATTTTTGACTTTATTCTTGCCGCATGGAGTGCCGCTTTGGCTAGCTCCTTTAATGTTTTTAATTGAGCTTTTCACATTCTTAGCAAGGCCTATAAGCTTATCTTTACGTCTTGTAGCCAATATGGTTGCGGGTCACGTTCTCTTGAAGGTTATTGCTGGTTTTATGATAAGTTTGATGTTTGTACTTAAGCCTTTGCCGCTCCCATTCATGGTATGTTTGCTTGGCTTTGAGATGTTTGTAGCTGTTCTGCAAGCTTATATTTTTACTTTGCTGTCTTGTGTATATCTAAACGATGCAGTAAACTTACATTAACCTAAACTTTAAGGAGTAAATTATGGAACTATTATCATTAAAATTTATAGGAGTCGGTCTGATGGCTTTTGGTATGCTAGGCGCCGCGCTTGGTGTGTCCAATATTTTCAGTGCGTTGCTGAATTCTATATCAAGAAATCCTTCTACCGCAGATCAACTTCAGCGTTTTGCTTTGATTGGTGCTGGTCTTGCTGAAGCTATGGGGTTGTTTGCATTTGTTATAGCAATAATTCTAATATTCTCGTAAAAAAATCATGCCACAATTAGATATTGCATATTTCCCATCGCAGTTTTTTTGGCTTTTTGTAAGCTTTTGCTTATTGTATATTTTCTTAAAATATAGGTCTTTACCTAAAATTGAGAATTTGATAGGTAAGAGAGTTCATTCTATAAAGGCTGATATAGACAATGCTGCAAAACTTCGTGATCAAGCGATAGAGCTGAAGGGAGAATGCGAGGCCCACATACATGATATGCATGAGGAAGTATCTAAGATAAAGGCTGAAATTTTAAATCAGATTTCCATTGAGAAAGAAGATAAAATAAAAGAGCTGAATAAAAAATTTCTTTCTAAGGAAAAGAAGGTTCTCAAAGAAATAACTGAGGCTAAAGAGTTAGCGGTGAAGGATTTGCGGAATTATGTAATTAGTCATTCAGCTCTTGTTCTAGAAAAGGTTCTGGGTATAGAAGCGGACATTGAAAAACTTGCAAGATTTTACGGTGATATATATGGCAATAGATGAAAAATTTTGGTTAGCCGTTTCTTTTGTTGTTTTTATTTTGCTGGTTTATAAACCCGCGAAGGCCGCTTTGATAAAGTATCTTGACTCTGAAATAGCAAAAATAAAGAAGGATATTAAGGAAGCTGCAGATCTCAAGACAGAATCCATAGAAATGGTTAAGCATTTTAGTAAATTGCTTGAAGAAACGAATATAAACAGGAAAAATGTTATAGCACAAGCTAGGTATCTTAATCAAAAATCTCTTGAGGAGAGTCGCATAGAGCTTGAGATGATGATAGATGTCAAAAATAAAGATATAGAACAGAGAATTAACAATTTAAAGCAAGAAGCCTCTTCAGAAATTGCAAAGATGCTCACAACGAGGTCTGGTAAGTTAGTTGAGGAATATATATCTAGAGAGCAAAAATCCCTCCCAACAGATATAGAGATAGTGAAGCATCTTATGAAGGAATAAGTTTGCTTGTTGACGTGATGCGTTTTTAGAACTATTGTTTTTCCTTATAAAATAATTTGGTACGACTTTGTATGGCTTTAAAAAATTTTTTGAAAAATGTATTAGTAACTTTGTCTATGATTGTAGCTGTTTTATCTTCTAAAC
>JAGOJE010000074.1 GCA_017995275.1 Rickettsiaceae bacterium
ATTATTTTATAGATTTGCTTTTATATCATATAAAACTCAAAGCTTATGTGGTTGTGGAGTTAAAGACAGGAAAATTCAAGCCTGAATATGCTGGGAAGATGAATTTTTACCTAAATTTAGTGGATAGACAAGTGAAAGATGCTTCAGATAATCCTACGATAGGCCTCATTCTATGTGGAGATAAGAAGGGGATGACTGTGGAATATGCCATAGACGGCATAAATAGACCAATAGGGGTTTCCAAATTCCAGCTTACTGAACAATTACCAGAGGAGCTTAAGAAGTATCTACCAACACCAGAAGAGCTTACGAAGCTGAAGGTAGAATAGATTTCGGGACTGTCTTGAGAATTATGAGTGCAATGTTGAGAGATGGTCGGGGCAGAGAGATTCGAACTCCCGACCCTCTGGTCCCAAACCAGATGCGCTACCAGACTGCGCTATACCCCGACTTTGAAAGAGCTTTATATACCAATTTGCTTGTATAATCAATAAAATTCTTTCTATAATGTTGGTTTATAATAAATTTTGTGAGTTTTTATGAAAATATCTGCCACATATAGAATATATGTTGAGTCTAATTTATCCGAAGGCTCCATCATAAACCTAAACCAAGAGCAAAGCCATTATCTAACTAATGTGCTTAGGTTGAAAATTGGAGATGTTGTGAGGCTATTTAATGAAAATTCTGGTGAATATCAAGCTTATATAGATAGCTTTACCAAAAAATCCTGCAATTTAAAAATTTCAAAACTTTATCGTATGCCTTTTAAATCAAGCAAATTAAGCTTAATTCAATCGGTAATAAAGAATGATAGAATGGCACAAATTTTAGATATGTCTACTCAGCTTGGAGTATCTGGCATATTCCCTGTTATTTCGGATAGAAGTCAAGTTCGGACTATCAACAAAGAACGATTCGAGAAGATAATAATTGAGAGTTCAGAGCAATCTGAAAGGCTAGATGTACCACACCTTCACGAGGTAGAAAAGCTAGAAGATCTTCTTTCGAAAGGTTTATTTGATAAGGTAATTATGGCAAATGAGAATGAGGAAATTAAAAAATTACTCACAAAACAAGATGTAGAAGGATGTAAAAATCTTGCAATTTTGGTTGGTCCCGAAGGCGGTTTTACAGATAGAGAACTTTCATTTATTTTATCAAATCCAAATGTTTGTTCTATAAGTCTTGGTTCTAATGTCCTACGTAGCGAGACTGCAGCATCAGCTATTTGTGCTCAGGTAAATTTACTTAGAGGGTAATTATGGCAGATTTTTTGCTTGAAGATGAATATAATGGGCTTTTAGTTGCTGGAGTTGATGAAGCTGGCAGAGGGCCATTAATGGGGCCAGTATTTGCTAGCGCTGTGATTGTAGATAGGAGTTTAGAAATTCCAGGAATAAATGATTCAAAAAAACTTTCAGAGAAAAGGCGTGAAGAGCTTTTTGAGCAAATTATAAATCATTACAAATATGGTATAGGATTTGCGAGCGCAGAAGAAATTGATAAGATAAATATTTTAGAAGCCACAAAACTTGCTTGCAAGCGCGCTGTAGGAAATTTGCCATTAGCTCCGGAAGTTGTTCTTATAGATGGTAATATGAAATTTTCAATGCAGAATTATATAAGTGTAATAAAAGGTGACTTGCTTTCTATATCGATAGCGGCTGCCTCAATATTAGCAAAAGTTTCACGCGACAGACTAATAAATGAATTAGCCAAATCATTTCCAGAATATGGTTGGGAAAAAAATAAAGGTTACGGAACGAAGTCCCATATGGAGGCAATAGCTAAGTTTGGACTGACTATTCACCATAGACAAAGCTTTTGCAAAAATCTCACTAATCCGGAATGAATTCTTAAATAGTAGAACTTTTTAGGCATGAGCTCCGAAAAAATCTATTGGTGGCGGTTTTTCTTTTAGTGTTAAAAATGTATCATTTCGTTTTTTTTTGCCTAAGCTTTGGCAGTAGGTTGTTGCGTTTTATATTCGTTTGTGGTCTAATTTTAGTTATGCAACAAAAAATGGAAAAGTTTTATGGCTAAAGTACAAACGCAATATAACGAAGAAGCTACAAAAGAGTTGTTTGAAGCTCTTAAGAATAATAATCTAAAAGCTTGCAGGGATGCTATAAATGAAGGTGCGGATGTCAATATGACAGACAAAAAAGGAAGAACTCCTATGCATCTTGCTGCTATTAGTGGCAATCTAGAAGTAACGCAGTTTATTTACGAAAATGGCGGAAGAAATGACATTAATAAAGTCGATAGTGAAGGAATATTCCCTCTACATTATGCTTCTCAAAGTGGCAATCTAGAAGTAACGCAGTTTATTTACGAAAATGGCGGAAGAAATGACATCAATAAAGTCGATAGCTATGGAAGAACCCCTATGCATCTTGCTTCTATGAGGGGCGATCTAGAAGTAACAAAGTTTATTTACGAAAATGGCGGAAGCAATGACATCAATAATGAAGATCGACTAAACAAAACCCCTCTACATTATGCTTCTCAAAGTGGCAATCTAGAAGTAACAAAGTTTATTTACGAAAATGGCGGAAGCAATGACATTAATAAGGAAGATAGTTCTAGCAAAACCCCTCTACACTATGCTACTAAAAGTGGCAATCTAGAAGTAACAAAGTTTATTTACGAAAATGGCGGAAGCAATGACATCGATAGAGTAGATGCCGAGGGCAACACAATATTACATTCTACTCCACTCTCTAACGACTCAAATTCTAGAGTCTTAGCATTTCTTCTAGAAAATGGCGCAAATAAATTTATTAATTCTCAAAATTCAGAATATTCTTCCCCATTACATGAGGCCGTTAATGCAAGAAATTCTGCATGGATAAAAACTCTTTTGAAAAGTGGAACAAATCCGAGTATCAAAAATGGAGTTGGCGAAACTCCATTGAATTTCGCTTTAAGTCTAGAAAACGTAAGAGTTGCAACAACATTAATAGAATGTGGAGTCGCTATTACAGCAGATCAGATACGCACATTTAAAAATACAATAAGAGGCCACGCAAAATTCGAAGATTTAGAGTATCTAAGAAATAGCAACAACGAAATCATTGCATCCATTCGAGAAGATGAGTTTATTCAAGAAGCCTATGCTGAATGCTCAGTCCGAACTGCTCGCGATATATATGATCAAATGTTGAGAGGTAGGAAATATGATTCTGAAATTGTAGCAAATCTTCCGGAAAACTTACGAAAGGCAATTGTAAAAAATCTATCAGAATTCATTAATAAGGGTCGCTTGGATATTGATTATGATAAGATGAAGAAAACAGCAATCAACTCTCATGATTTTTTAGGAGGCTCTCTTAAAAATGAAATAATTAATTTAGTAGCTAAGATTCAAGAAGATAGAAAGAATGTCGCTCAGGATCTAGAAACATTTGTTGATAATAGACGCCCTATAGATAAAAATGATATGGCACTTGATTTTAAAGAGAAAAGCAAAGAAGAGCAGATAGAAATTATTAAAAACGGCAAAGACTTTTTAGATGAGCAAAACAAGCTAGGAGCAAATTCTTATGTTATGGAGTTCGTAGATAAACGTGACGATAAATACTTGCGATCTCCTGGTCTTGTAAGAGATATTATATTTAGAATGCGTAGGCTAGCTGATTCTAAAAAACCATACAGAGCGCGAAATGACGATATCAGGCTACTAGAGTTTCTTAATGGTTCAATTCTTGATGGAAGTGAGAAAGAAGGGTTGCTCAATAACCTAGATAAGATGGATTTGCCAATCATCTTTAAGACAAAGATGAAGGAATTGAAGTCCAAGATAGATACAAATTTTATAAATTCTACTGGAGTACAAAAAGTTAGAGAAGAAATGCTCAGGAATGTCAAAGAAATAAAAGATGCTAAATTTGAAAAACGAAAAGAACTAGAAGGCGGTCAAAAAGCAAAGATCATTGAGAAAGCCTTTATACAACATATGCATGATAAAAAATCTAAAAGGGATGTAGCTGGGGCTAAAATTGAACTCGCACTACTAAAGAGGCAGAAAGAAGAAGCTGGTAAAATAGCAAAAGCATTACAGGAGAGTGGTGATAAAAGAACGCTCCAAGCCCAAGCTGCATTGCTTAGAGCTGCTGGACTAACATTAACGGATAATTCGAAACTTCCGCCAAGTAAAGCGCGAGAAAAAACAAATGGTGAATCACACGGGAAATACTAGGGGGTGTTAACTACCAGTTTTTCCTGGTATGTTTTATACAGCTTTAAAAAACCTTCTTGCTAATTTTACCATTTTGATTATAATTGCACTTCCATTCGTGGGCGGTTTTGCGCTATTTTTTAGTTCAGCACCGTGAGCAACACGGCCATGGTATGCCTATTTGCTCTTAAAAGAAGTTGTTTTCGAAATACCAAATATAGGAATCGTTATGCCTAAATTAAAAACAAAATCTGCAGTGAAAAAGCGTTTCAAACTCACTGCATCTGGTAAATTAAAAGTTACCCAGGCTGGTAAACAGCACTTTATGAGACGACGCACAAAATCTCAGATTCGTAACTTAAGAGGAACTACTATCCTCGAAGGGCAAGAAGCAAAGAATATAGTAAAACATTTCTTGCCTTATGGCACAAATTAGGAGGAAATTAGATGTCTCGTACTACAGCTGGTAAAATTACCAAAAATCGTCATAGAAAAATAATCAAATTAGCCAAAGGATATCGCGGTAGAGCAAAAAATTGCTTTACGGTAGCTATTGAAAAAGTAGAAAAAGCTTTGCGTTATGCTTATCGTGATAGGCGCAATCGTAAACGTGATTTCAGAGCTTTATGGATTCAGCGTATCAATGCTGCTGCTCGTTTGCATGGAATGGTCTATTCACAATTGATTAACGGCCTTGCAAAAGCTGGTGTTGAAGTAGATCGTAAGATTCTTGCTGACCTAGCAGTGAAAAACCCAGAAGCCTTTGCTGATGTTGTAAAAACTGCCAAAACTGCGCTAGGCGCTTAGTTTTAAGGGTATCATACTCAATCCTACCATATTAATTTTGAAAATAGTTTATGGTAGGATGTCTTTGTCTCAACTTCATGTTAACGTGAGTACGGTGAGTTTTACAAATCTTGCCTATATATTTTACATCTGCTTTTGATTATGATAGAGGCGCAGTATCAACTTACCTGCAACTATTTAGAATTGAATGGCATTATTAGGCGTCGGCTAATAACTATCTATGAAAGTTTAAATTGATTTTTTATTCTCTATTCATATAATGTGGCTGTCTTACTTGGGGTCATAGCTCAGTTGGTAGAGCGTTTGAATGGCATTCAAAAGGTCGGCGGTTCGATTCCGCCTGGCTCCACCATTTATGTAACAGTCTGTAAAAATTTCTCTGTTTATAGCTACAAAAATCAATTTTCATGTTTCTTTTTGAGTTGATGAAGTGATGTTTATGACAGAAGTAGACAAGAGCTCACTTCCTAGAGACGTAGAAGAAAAAGTTTCTAAGGGCAGTGAAATAATATAATTCTCCCTATCTTTGTCAGGAAGGTTGATTTATCTTTAACTATAATGTATAACTATGCCATTCTTTAAGATAAAATTATAATAGATGACAAAAGAAGAACTAGTAAGATTTGAAGG
>JAGOJE010000075.1 GCA_017995275.1 Rickettsiaceae bacterium
GTATAAATAGTAAATTGAGCATATTATATTATTACAATACACCCAATTTACTACACTCCTTTTTCTTAGAGTTAAACCTTAGTTAAAAAACTTCTTTTCGTAAGAAGGTAAAGCTTTTTTGGTTTTTTTGCGTCCTGTTAGGCCTTGTTCAGGAGATTCTGATTCCCAAGGAGTACTTTCTCTGCGTGGCTTTTCCTCCCTAAAATTATTTCCACCTTTCGGCTCTGATGAATTTCCTTCACGGTCGCGTCTATCCCTGTTGCGGTCTCCACCTCTGTCGCCTCTATCACCTCTGTCACCACGATCTCCTCTGTCGCCTCTATCACCTCTATCACCTCTATCGCCACGATCTCCTCTATCACCCCTGTCACCACGGTCACCTCTGTCGCGTTTTCTATCGTCTCTACTTTCTTCGCGCTGAACATGTTCAGCCTCAAGTCTCAGTGATAATTTTACACGTCCTTTTTGATCTGTTCCGATAATTTTAACCTTAACAGGCTTCTCAAGATGTAGATGATCGTCAATTTTTTCAACCCTAGTATCTGCAATTTCACTTATATGCACAAATCCATCTTTACCAGGTAGGAAATTTATGAAAGCGCCTGACTCTAGAAGCTTTACAACAGTACCGTCAAAAATTTGCCCAAATTCTGGGTCAGAAGCAATTGCCATAATGCGTGATATTGCATCATTTAATTTTTCTGATCCGACTGCTGCAACTTGCACTGTACCGTCATCACTAATATCTACCTTTGCGCCTGTTTTTTCACAGATTTCTTTAATTACTTTTCCTCCAGAACCAATTACTTCACGAATTTTGTCCTTATTTATTTTGAAGGATTTTATCATAGGAGCATTATCGCTTAAGGATGTTCTGTGTGTATCAAGTGATTTATTCATTATTCCTAATATATGCAAACGTCCTTCATGAGCTTGCTTTAAAGCTTGCCTCATTATTTCAAAAGTTATGCCTGTAACTTTTATATCCATTTGCAAAGCTGTTATGCCTGAATTAGTACCAGCGACTTTGAAATCCATATCACCTAGGTGATCCTCATCTCCCAAAATATCAGATAGCACCACAAAATCCTTACCTTCTTTTATAAGACCCATAGCTATTCCAGAAACTGGAGCTTTTAGAGGAATACCAGCATCCATCATAGATAAAGAACCTCCGCAAACAGTAGCCATAGATGATGAACCGTTAGATTCTGTAATCTCAGATACAACTCTTATAGAATATGGGAACTCTTCTTTAGAAGGCAAAACTGGATTCAGCGCCCTCCATGCAAGCTTACCATGACCGACCTCTCTTCTTCCTGGGCCACGAAGTGGCGTCGCTTCACCAACTGAATATGGTGGGAATATATATTGCAACATAAAACGAGCGCGGCTATCCCCAGTTATGTCATCAAGCATTTGCTCATCTTGACTTGTTCCAAGAGTAGTTACTACTAGCCCTTGCGTTTCACCTCTTGTGAATAAAGTAGAACCATGAGTCTTTGGCAGAAAGGCTGTTTCACATTCTATTTGCCTTATTTCATTTGACTTACGTCCGTCTATTCTTTCCCCTGATTTTAGAACAGCAGATCTTAAGATTTTAGACTTAACTTCTTCAAATGCTATATCTAATTGTAGAGGAGTAATTCCTTCATCTTCAGCATAAGTTGCTGTGATTTCTGAGTAAATTTCATCAAGCGCTGCATAACGATCTTGCTTAGCTTTTATTGCAAAAGCCTTTTCTACCTTTTTAGCATGTACTTTAGCTATTTCAGATATTAGTTTTTCGCTTGCTATTGGTTCGGGGATTTTCCATTTTGGCTTACCGGCTTTCTTTACAAGGTCAGATATCATTGATATTACTGGCCTTAACGATTCATGACCAAACTCCACGGCAGCAAGCATTTCTGCTTCTGTTAATTGATCAGCCTCAGATTCTACCATCATCACAGAAGTATCAGTTCCTGCAACTACAAGGTCAAGCCTACTGGATTTTAACTCTTCAAAAGATGGATTTAGTATAAATTCTCCATCTATATAGCCAACTCTTGCTGCGCCTATTGGCTCAGTCAAAGGAACTCCAGATAATGCAAGTGCAGCAGAGGAGCCAATCATAGCAAGTATGTCTGGGCTATATGCTGGATCGTATGATACAGTTGTACATATTACTTGTGTTTCGTTGAAAAATGAAGGGTGGAACAAAGGACGTATAGGCCTATCAATAAGACGGGAAACTAAAACCTCACGGTTTGAAGCCTTTCCTTCGCTTTTAAAATATCCACCAGGGATTTTACCTGCTGCAAAAGCCATTTCGCGATAATGAACAGTCAGAGGAAAAAAGCTGATCCCCTCTTTTACTTCTTTAGCACTTACTGCAGTACATAGAACAACGGTATCTCCCATTGATACCATTACCGCTCCATCTGATTGTCTTGCTACTTTTCCTGTTGAGATTTTTAGGGTTCCATTTCCCCATTCTATTTCTTTTGTTATTTCGTTGAACATTGTCATTGTTTTTCCTGTTAAATGTATTAATTATGCATGATTCTGAATATCATTTTCGTATTTTCTTGTCAATCATACCTATTGTTTTTAGGCTCTTTTGAGATTAGATAATCTATATTCTGCGTGGGAAATAAAATCAATTTAATTTTTTCGATTCACTTCAATTGTGGCCACATATCTAGCCACCTTCCTTCAAAAACTTCTATCTGTGATTCCATCACGAGTCGAAGTTTAGAAAGCAACCTAGAAATCATTTACCAGGTTGCTCTACCAATACTTTATTTACGTAATCCTAGCTTCTCTATTAGAGAAACATATCTATCAAGGCTAGTCTTTTTTAGATAGCCCAGCAATCTTCTGCGCATTCCAACCATCATAAGTAGGCCACGTCTTGAGTGGAAATCTTTATGATTCGCTGTCATATGCTTTGTAAGGTTGTTTATACGCTCTGTCAATATAGCGCATTGAACCTCTACTGAGCCGGTATCCCCAGCTTTGCTAGCAAATTTATTAATTAACTCTTGTTTTTTTTCTGCTGTAATCGACATCGCATCCTCCATAAAATTTATAGATTGAAAACTCTTCCTGAATTGAAGCGATTTTGACAAATAGACCCAATGGCAAGAAGCTTACCATTACTACGTAGCCATATGATTTCAGTGTCATTAGCGTCAAAACAAACACTCATTCCACACCTTACTTTGCGAGCTACTTCGTCATCAATGTCAAGCACCGGGATGTCGTCCAGCACCGAATCAATTCTGGAAATATTTTGCACGAGGGCTTCGCTAGCATTCTGCCTATCTAAAAGTAACAGGTCAGAAATTCTTACTGATTCCTCTTCCCCAAAATGGGAAACTTTGGTGCGCGCCAATTCTATCACAAAACCCAAACTTTGCAAGGAGAAAGCTATATCCTGCGCTAGCGACCTAACATAAGTGCCTTTAGAGCATTCTACTTCATAGGTTGCCGTGTTTCGGTCTGGATTATAGTCAGTGCATTTTAGGTTGAATATTGTAATTTTTCTTGTGGGCATATCAACTTTTTTATTTTCTCGTGCCAGTTTATATGCTCTTTGCCCATTTATTTTTATTGCAGAAAATGCTGGTGGTGTTTGTAATATTTCCCCTATAAAACCCTTTACAGCTTCGTGACATCCTTCTTTCGTAGGAAATATAGATGTCGTAGCTATTATTTCACCATCTATATCGCCACTGCTTGTTTGAGTACCAAACTGAATTTTGAATCTATAATTTTTTCTTCCATTAATTAAGATGTTTGCTAATTTTGTAGCCTCACCAATTGCCAGTGGAAGAACGCCTTCTGCTTCTGGATCTAATGTTCCAGTATGCCCTATTTTTGCGCCATCTAGAAGCCTTTTTACTACACCAACTATTTTTGCTGAGCTTTCACCCCTTGGCTTGTATATATTAAGCCAACCATTATACATTTTGCTTTCTCGGTATGCGTACCATCATATTGCTTTTATACTTTCTTTCTTTTACTCTTACCATAGATGTTGTGGTATGTTCTTTGTTTTTTGATGCCTTTTTTATGACTTTTGTTGAATCTGTATTCATTGTAACTTGTTTCATTTCTCTAAATGGTTTTATATATTTTTCTATATTATTAGCTGTTTTGATTACATTGTCTTTATATTTTTCGCCTAAGTGTTTTGTAGCTGAATGGTAATGAGCTATAGCTTTGTGCCAATCTCCTAGTTCATCATATTTTCCTCTTAGGAAAGATGCAGCATATGCTATATTAGCTTTTGGGTCAAATGCTTGTTCTAGATCTCTGAATGCTGTTGGGTGGTGTTTTATATTCACCTGCATACATCCAACATCGATACTTTCTTTACCTTCTAATATTTGTTTTCTTACAAATTGAACGGCCTCATGCTTTGTTTCGAAGAAATATCCTTTCCCTTCTACATTTGCAGTCCAGGGCCAAACTATTTTTATTTTCTTTTTTGAATGTATCTTTCCTGTTTCGTTAAGAGATATGGAATGTAATGTATCTCCTGGAATTCTATATTTATATTCGTGTTTTTTAAATAGTTTCATGCATCTGAGTGATGTTTCCATTTCTTCGTCGTATGAGGCATTTGCGGCGGAAAACGCCAATATAGAGATAATAGTAATGAATAATGAGCATAATTTCTTCATAATAAACTTACGCTATATTAAATCTAAAACTCTTGCAAATATAAAATAAATATACTATAAGATGAGTCGCTGAATTATATAGCAGTGCTGCATTTAAGTTGCAATGCGGAGCGAAAAGCGAAGTAGTTGTCACTCCTGCGGCTTGTCGCCTAGAGCGTAGACGGAAGGCAGGAATCCAGGTGTAAGAAGAGCCGCGAAGTGGCCCGTTATTATGCTGGATCCCGGATCAAGGCTCGCTTTGACTCGTAAGTCCAGGATGACAGGAACCTTGTAGCGACGAAGTAATTTGCAATTTTCAGCGAGTATAGTTGCGCCCTTAGCTCAGCTGGATAGAGCAACAGATTTCTAATCTGTGGGTCAGAGGTTCGAATCCTTTAGGGCGCGCCATTTTCCTCCACATAGTTTTTCCAAAATAAGTTTTTGCATGAATTTTTATGATGAATCTTGCTGTTCATTGGTGTATGATATAGATATTAGGAGCTCTTCATTGATTATTGATGATATTATGAGAGGGGCTATTTCAGAAAGAGCTTTATTTCATTGGGCATTGTTATGAGGGCTACGACACTTCTTAGTTCGGGAGAAATACGGGAGGATATAGTTTCTCAAATAATTGGTCACTATAATGACATTCATTACTATGATATTTACATGATGTATGAGCCCACTTCGGGATTGCTCTTGTGTCAACCAGCTTCTGAGATTAGTATTGGGTATCAGGGAAACTCTGTTTTTATTACCGCTTCTGAAGGGATTACCGCAAAGTTTCGTATATTTTGCGAAGGTACGGCTCCGTTGATTTGTTTTGACGCTATAAAGAATAGCTCTATTGAGGCTTCTATAATAGATTTTTCTAGTGGGACGATGGCTAGGTGTTCTAATTCATGCGATGGTCATGTCAAAGTTTTTGCTCAGTATAATTCATTGAATGTTGATAC
>JAGOJE010000076.1 GCA_017995275.1 Rickettsiaceae bacterium
TTGCAATATAAAATAGCGTTTTGTAGATTATATACTGCATACATTATATAATGTTGCAATTCCTTGATAAAACGCTTTTTTAGAAATTAAATTTTTTGAGGGAAATATGGCAGAGTTAAGATTACCACCCAATTCCAGAATTTCTGAAGGAAAAGTGCATGAAAACCTAGAAGCCGCAGGTTCTCCCAAAAAAATTATTATATATCGTTATGATCCTGATTCTGGAGAGAATCCAAGAAGAGATACATTTTACATAGATTTAAATAAATGCGGACCAATGGTCTTGGATGCTTTAATTAAGATTAAAAATGAGGTTGATTCTACACTAACTTTTAGGAGATCTTGCCGTGAAGGGATTTGCGGTAGTTGTGCGATGAATATAGATGGAACTAATACCCTTGCTTGTACTAAATCTATAGACGAAGTTTCTGGTGATATTAAAATATATCCTCTCCCTCATATGAGTGTAATTAAAGATTTAGTTCCTGATTTAACCCATTTTTATGCTCAGTATGCTTCCATAGAACCATGGCTAAAAACTGATACTCCGGTAGAACAAGGACAGGAACGTTTGCAATCTGTAGAAGATCGAGAAAAACTGGACGGGTTATACGAATGTATATTATGTGCCTGTTGTTCTACCTCTTGCCCAAGTTATTGGTGGAACGGCGAAAAATATCTGGGCCCTGCTATATTGCTCCAGGCTTATAGATGGCTTGCTGATTCAAGAGATGAAGCAAGCGGTAAAAGGCTTGATGCCTTAGAAGACCCTTTTAAGCTTTATAGGTGTCATACAATCATGAATTGTACAAAAACTTGTCCAAAAGGTTTAAATCCTGCTAAAGCGATTGCCGAAACTAAGAAAAAAATGCTTGAAAGGCAAGGTTTGTAATTTTACTAATGGAATCTGTATGAGTTTTAATAAGAATTTTATATATACTTTTTTAATTATTTTATATCAATTACCTGTATATAGCGCCTTTGCTTATACTACTGACCGTAGTTTAATTAGTTATTTTAGCAACAATATTCTTTGGCGGCTGTTAGTATATGGCGGTTATTATAGCTTAGGGGCTATAGCAGTAAGTGCTTTATTAGCGTTAGTTTTTAAATCTTTTAGAGTATATATTGCCAGTTTAGGCATGGCTATTTTTGCAATATATTTATTGATATTAATGTACGAAGTAGCAGAAGACCTCTCGTGGTTACCTGAGTAAGTAAGCGTGGCCGAAATTTCATCTCTTTTTCCTCTAGAAAAAAAGCTCACCTTTAATATGAATAATATTTTAGGTGCAAATAGTATTAGCAGATTAGCAGTTGCAGTTTCTGGAGGAGCTGATTCAATAGCTTTGTTGTATCTAATAGCAGAATGGGCTAAAGCAAGGAAAGTTGATATTACAATTTTTACTGTTAATCATAATTTGCGGCCAGAATCAAAACTAGAAATTAACTATGTTGAAAAATTAGCAGGCAGATTCAAATTCAAATTTGTGCCATTATCCTGGAATTCAGGTGATAAAATAACAGCAATACAAGAGAGAGCAAGGAAAGCCCGTTACGATTTAATGAGCGAAAATTGCAAAAAGCTTGGAATTTCTTTATTGCTTACGGCCCATCATTTTGATGATATGCTGGAGACTTATTTAATAAGAAAATCCAAAAAATCTAGTCTTCTTGCTCATTTTCCTAATATTACTTATTTTTGGAACAATGTATGGATAGTACGCCCCTTATTTAATATAGAAAAGAAAGAACTTATAGAGTATTTGTATAAGAATAATATTACTTGGTTTGAAGATCAATCCAATCAAGCTGATAAATACGAAAGGAATAGAATAAGGAAAAAACTTGCCACTCTTGCTAAAGCAGAAAAGGCCAACTTACTAGCTAACTATAATTTATCTAGTGAAAAAGCTAAATTGCTAAACCAGAGCTTAATACAATCTCTTGCGGAGGTAGTATCAATATATGAATACGGTTTTGCAAAAATTAATATTGTTAAATTTAATGGATTAGGAGATGAAATAAAAATTCATATAATTAATTACGTTTTAACAGTAATTAGTGGTAAAACTCTTATCCCTCGATACAGAAACGTAATTAACATAATATCTTTGCTTTCATCTAAAAGGTTTGTAACCTCTACTTTGAATCATTGTAAGCTAATTGTTAAAAATGAGGAGATAATAATTTATAAAGAAAAGGTATTTGTCGAGAACAGCTGCGATGGGAAGCAAGCATATCAATATATCCAGCCAGGACCACTCACTAAACACGATTATCGGTTTCAACCTCCTTATTATGTTTATTATTGGGATAATAGATTCGAAATTGTTCTTAATAAACCAGGCTATATTATTTCAAATCTAAAAATGGAAGAGTATATAACGCTAATACCCCAGTTAAATTTGGAAAATTTAGCTAAAGATAGTGATAATAACCATAAATCTATATTATTTACCCTACCAGTAATTAAAAATCTTGAAAAAGTGGTGGCTATTCCCCATATATCTTATTATGATGGTGGGGTGTTAAGTGGTGCTATAAAAGTGATTTTTAAACCTAACTTTATTTCACGTTTTACTCATTTTTTCTAGGAATTTTCAATGAACAATCAGAACAGAAATATTTTTATTTGGATATTTATTTTTATATTAATGATCGTAACTTTTAACGCTCTTCAGGGCGAAGGTTTTGGCTCGAGTAAGGAGAAGTTAGCCTTCTCTGATTTTTTGAATAAAGTTGATGCAAAACAAGTTTCCTCAGTTAAAATTCAAGGAAGAACATTAGACGGTACTTTTACCGATGGCACAAGCTTTTCTACTTATGCTGCTGACTATCCAGGATTGATTGATAAGCTTACTATGCATGGAGTATATGTTGATGTTATTCCGCCTGACACTAAAATGAATTCCATATTCAGTATTTTTATTTCCTGGTTTCCAATGTTGCTTCTAATAGGGGTATGGGTTTTCTTTATGCGCCAGATGCAAGGCGGTAGCAAAGGAATGGGTTTTGGTAAATCCAAAGCCAAACTCTTATCTGATAAAGGACCAAAGATAACTTTCGCAGATGTAGCTGGTATTGATGAAGCGAAAGAAGAATTGTCTGAAATAGTAGATTTTCTGAGAAACCCTAGTAAATTCCAGAAACTAGGAGGTCAAATACCAAAAGGTTGTTTGTTGATAGGACCTCCTGGAACCGGTAAAACTTTGCTTGCAAAAGCTATAGCAGGCGAAGCGAATGTCCCCTTTTTTAGTATATCTGGTTCTGATTTTGTCGAAATGTTTGTTGGTGTTGGTGCTAGCAGAGTAAGAGACATGTTTGAGCAGGGAAAAAGAAATGCTCCATGTATTATATTTATTGATGAAATAGATGCAGTAGGCCGTCATAGAGGAATAGGTCTTGGGGGTGGTAATGACGAGAGGGAACAAACTCTTAACCAGATGCTTGTGGAAATGGATGGTTTTGAAGCAAATGAAGGAGTGGTAATTATTGCCGCAACCAATAGGCCAGACGTCCTTGATCCTGCCCTTCTTCGCCCTGGAAGGTTTGACAGACAGATTACGGTGTCAAATCCTGATATTAATGGTAGGGAGCAAATTTTAAAGGTGCATTTGAAGAAAATCAAACATTCTGATAAAGTAGATCCAAGAATTATTGCTAGGGGAACTCCAGGTTTTTCTGGGGCTGAACTGCAAAACCTTGTCAATGAAGCTGCCCTGCTTGCGGCAAGAGCTGGTAAGAAAATTGTGGAAATGGAAGATCTTGAAAACGCTAAAGATAAAGTATTAATGGGTGTGGAAAGAAGGTCGCTAGCCATGTCTGATGCAGAAAAAAAGCTGACTGCTTATCACGAAGGTGGCCACGCTTTAGTCGGTCTTTATTGTAGTGCTTCTGATCCGATTCATAAAGCAACTATTATCCCTAGGGGTAGAGCTCTTGGTATGGTTATGCGCCTACCTGAAGGTGATAGACTTTCAATGACTTTCGAAAAAATGAAAGCGGATATTGCTGTTGCCATGGCTGGAAGGGTTGCAGAAGAAATAATTTTTGGTGCTGAAAAGGTTACATCCGGTGCGTCCTCTGATATAAAAATGGCTACTAATATGGCTCAAGCAATGGTAACAGAATGGGGACTTAGTGAAAAGTTAGGGCCAATTTTCCATGGTAGAACTAACGAGGATATTTATGCTTCAGGTGGCGGAGGTGATAAGGGGAGATCAGAAAAAACTTCAGAAATTATTGATGATGAAGTAAAAAGAATAATAAAAGAAGGATATGATTTTGCTAAAAATATTCTTACAACTCACTTAGATCAATTACATATTCTAGCTAAAGCTTTAATAGAGCGTGAAACTATGTCAGGGAAAGAGATCAAGAATCTTCTTTCAGGGCGTGATATAGAGAGTGAAGAAGAGAATGATTTTCCTTTTGGAAAGGACCAAAAAATTATTTCCAAGACTGTAAAGAAAACAGAACCAAAAGGAAGAGGTGTCAAAACAGCCGCAATTAAAAAAGTTAAGGAATCTAAGCCATCTTAAGTAAGGACAATTTCCAAAGGAATTTAAAGGTATGACAAAAACAAAAGTTCTAATTATTGGTTCTGGTCCTGCAGGATTTACCGCTGCTATATACGCGGCCCGTGCGGCTCTAGAACCGATATTAATCTGCGGTATGCAACCTGGTGGACAGTTAACTATTACTACTGACGTTGAAAATTACCCGGGTTTTGCAAAACCGATACAAGGTCCGCAGTTGATGCAAGCAATGGAAGCCCAGGCAGTGCATGTGGGGGCAAAACTCGTTTATGATTATGTTGAAAGGGTTGAGATAGCTAATAAACCTTTTCGAGCCTTTACTTCCTCAGGTGATGTATACGAAGCTGATACAGTTATTATTTGCACCGGTGCGGAAGCAAAATGGCTGGGGCTAAAATCTGAGCAGGAATTTCAAGGGTTTGGGGTATCAGGTTGTGCTACCTGTGATGGTTTTTTCTTTAAAAACAAAGAGGTCGTAGTAGTGGGGGGCGGTAATACGGCAGTAGAAGAAGCCTTATTTTTAACAAATCATGTGAGTAAAGTTTACTTGGTTCATAGAAGGAATGAGCTCCGAGCAGAGAAGATTTTGCAGGATAGATTATTTGCGAACAAAAAGGTAATTCCTATATGGAATCATGTATTAAATGAAGTTGTAGGTGCTAAAGACCCAAAATCAGTGACTGGAGTTCATCTTAAAGATGTAACTTCTGGCCAGATTAAAGAAATTGCTTGTGAAGGGGTATTTATAGCAATAGGTCATAAGCCTAATACTGATATCTTTAAAGGCGTTGTTGATATGGATAGCGAAGGTTATATAATAACATCACCAGGTTCTACAAAAACTAGTGTTGAAGGAGTGTTTGCAGCTGGTGACGTTCAGGATAAAATATATCGTCAGGCGATAACTGCTGCCGGAACGGGCTGTATGGCCGCCCTGGAAGCTGATAAATATTTAAGAGGTTTATAGTTAGTAGGAATGA
>JAGOJE010000077.1 GCA_017995275.1 Rickettsiaceae bacterium
GGCTATAATATCTAACATAAATAATGATGTTTTAAGAAACTGCATGGAAAATAAAATAGTACCTGTTATTGCGGGGTTTCAAGGAATAACTGAAGATGGAAAAGTAACAACTCTAGGCCGCGGTGGATCCGACACTACAGCTGTTGCAATAGCCGCAAGCATAAATGCTGATCAGTGCGATATTTACACAGATGTAGACGGAGTATATAACGCTGACCCACGCCTTATTCATAATGCAAAGAAAATTGATATATTAAGCTATGAAGAAATGCTAGAATTTGCATCGGTAGGAGCAAAGGTTTTACACACAAGATCAGTTCAGCTAGGAATGAGATATAATATACCCATCAGAGTAATATCATCATTTACAGAAGCTGCAGGAACAATAATAACAAGTAAAAGTAATATAATGGAAAAACCAAAAGTCACAGGAATAGCACATAATAAAAACATCGCCTCCATATCTATAAAAAACATCGATTCTGCAGCTGAGTTACTAAAACAGCTAGCCAAAAACAATGTAAATATAGAGATAGTACAAAGCAGCAACGATAAATTACTAATCATAATACCGCTAAGCGACCTACCATCCGCAAAAATAACAATTGCAGATGTTAAAACAGAAATACGTACAGATTTGGCTCTCGTTTCAGTTATAGGCTTTGGAGTGAAAAACGATACTCAAATTCTTGGCATAATCACTTCTATATTATCTAAAAATAATATAAATTTACTAATGATGGTTACATCGGAAATCAAAATCAGCATTATGATAGAAGATTCTCATACTGAATCTGTTGTTAAATTGTTGCATGAGGCACTGTGCTTATGAGATATTTGATAGCGATATTACTCATCCTTTCTTCATGTACGCAACATAATTTAAGCGAAAAACTTGTAAAAAACATAAATGAAGAAGTAAAAAAGTCCCATAATATAGATGATGGCTACATAATAGCGAAATACGACCTTGCAGGACTTAGCAATCATTCATGCTTATATTTAAAAAATTATGGAAGAGTGATAAATAGCAGCAGTGAAAATAGATCTTTTATAAATCGGATGATTCCTAAAATCTCCAAAAAAAGCCTTATAATGAAAAGAGCCAAAGCAAAATTAGAATTCGCAAAAGAAGATTTAACAATTCTACAAGCCCGATACAATATATTCAGCGATTCTGAATTTAGAAAAATTGCAGCAAAAAAAGAATGCTCGTCAAGCGCTGACCCATTTTCTGTAATTGATGAAGAAGAAACGAGCGATTATCTGAAGGATCTTCAAAAACTAGATAAAATAGTGAGCCATATTCCTATATTTTTTCCTCATGGAAGATGCGTTATAACAAGCCCATTTGGAATAAGAAAACACCCAATTACAAAAGCTCAAAAAATGCATTCCGGAATAGATCTTAGAGGAACCAAAAAACGTGCACCAATTTACGCCGCAGCAGATGGACATGTGATTTTAGCGCATAAATCATCAAGTTATGGTAATGTAATTATGATAAATCATGGGAATAGATTTAAAACCAAATATGCACATTTACATAAAATGTTTGTAAAAAAAGGTGATAAAGTAATAGAAGGACAGGAAATAGGGATAGAGGGAGACACTGGAATGTCTACTTCTCACCATTTACATTTCGAAGTTATCTTTAACGATTCGCCAATTAACCCATCAGAGTTTATATCCAGAGGCTACAAATGCCAAAACATTTGATGCTAACTTCAAAGCAAAAAGCAATCTATTATATACTTCGCCATTTAATATAGTGAATTCAAGGATCTAGCGCAACATACTGCAATTGACGGCTTCATGACAATCTAGTATCTACTTCAGCTCCTTTGAGAGTGGACACCACGCGTAAAGGTCAACTAATTCGTTGACAGATTTTGTAGGACAAATCACCCCAAGGAAACCAGCAAAAGTTCTATAACTTCATCTGGGGTCATTTGTGAACTATCTATGACTATCGCATCAGGCGCTGCTACCAGTGGCGCATGAGCTCTATTTTTATCCCTAAGATCTCTGGAACTTAAAGACTCCGTCACCTCCGCAAGAGTTACATCCTTACCGCCAGCCGTCATCTGCTGAAACCTTCTTTGCGCTCTAACAGACAAATCAGCAGTAATATATATCTTCACATCTGCATCTGGCGCTATAACGGTTCCTATATCCCTACCTTCCATCACCACTCTTTTATTATTATCAATGAAGTCTCTTTGAGCTTTGTAGAGCCCAGCCCTTACTTCTGGAATTGAAGCGATAATCGAGGAAATTTCCGTCACATCTTCGCTGTAAATATCTCCATAAGAGTCCCTAGCATCATTTAAAATAGCTAGTACAGCATCCACATCATTTGGATTAACAGAAGCCTGCAACACACTTAGCGCAAGCTTCCTATAAAAAATGCTACTTTGACAGTAAGTAAAATTGAAACGCTCAGCTATTAACTCAGCAATAGTCCCCTTGCCAGATGCGGCAGTTCCATCTATAGCAACCACACATCTAAGTTGATCGTTTAGGAATTTTTCTTTTTTAGCCATTTCAAGACTTTGGAACCAGTATCATTAATATCTGCTTCCCTTCCATTCTGGGTTCAAGCTCAACTTTAGCAACATCCTCCAAAGAAGTAACGATGCGTGAAAACAAAGCCATCCCCTGATCGTTATAGACTATTTCTCTACCACGAAACCACATGGAAATCCTAACTTTATCACCATCCTCTAGGAATCTCCTGATGTTCCTGACTTTGATTTCAAAGTCACCAGTTCCTATATTAGGACGGAACTTCATCTCCTTCACAGATACTACTTTCTGTTTCTTACGAGACTCCTGCAGACGCTTCTTGCTCTCATATTTGTATTTTCCAAAATCCATGATTTTGCACACTGGAGGCTCCGCTTGGGGAGAAATCTCCACAAGATCAAGCCCCGCACTTTGTGCAGCAGCAATTGCATCGAATAGTTTTACAACGCCAACCATATCTCCATTTGCATTTACTAAACGAACCTGTGCGGCCCTTATTTCCTTGTTGGCTCTAGGAAATTTATTGTTACGATTTTCAGAAATAGTTTTACTCCATTTGTGTTAATAAAATTCATTTTTACTACGGCTCGCTCTAAAGCTCACCTATCCGGGGTGACAGCACACCACTAAAACCCCTTATTCTCAGCCTTTACCATAGAAGCAAGTTCACCCAAAGTCATAGTCTTTTGCTCATTTGTACCAAACATACGCAAAGTAACAACTTTATCTTCCGCTTCTTTTTTCCCTATAATAGCAATTATAGGAACCTTCTGTGTAGAGAAATGTCGGATCTTATAATTAATTTTTTCTGCTGAAATGTCAAGCTCAGTTCTAACTCCTTGTTCTTTGAGATAGTCACAAACTTCTTTTGCATAATCATCTGTGTCATTTGTGACAGTTATAACCGCCACCTGAACCGGAGCAAGCCACAACGGAAATTTACCAGCATATTCCTCTATTAAGATTCCTATAAATCTTTCAAAAGTTCCTATTATAGCCCTATGCAGCATAACAGGACGCTTCTTTTCCCCACCTTGTGATGTATATAATGCATCAAGCCGCTCTGGCAAAACAAAATCCACCTGCAAAGTACCGCATTGCCACTTGCGACCTATAGCGTCCTTAAGATGGAATTCTAATTTTGGACCGTAAAAAGCACCATCACCAGGATTTAATTCATAATCAAGTCCTGCCTCCTTCGCCGCATCCTTCAAAGCGTTTTCAGCCTTATCCCAAGTCGCATCATCACCAGCTCGCACATCAGGACGATCAGAAAATTTAACCTCTACATCCTGGAAGCCAAAATCAGCATATACTTCTTTTAAAAGGTTACAAAAAGCTACTGTTTCAGAGGTTATTTGATCCTCTGAGCAAAAAATATGAGCGTCATCCTGCACAAAACCACGTACTCTCATCAACCCATGAAGTCCGCCTGAAGGCTCGTTCCTATGGCAACAACCAAACTCAGCCATCCTAAGAGGCAAATCTCTATAGCTTTTTGTACCTTGATTGAAAATTTGTATATGGCATGGGCAATTCATCGGCTTTAGAGCCAAAACTTGGTCTTCATGATGAATAGCAAACATATTCTGACCGAATTTTTCCCAATGGCCAGATTTTTCCCATAGGCTTCTATCAACGAGCATAGGAGTTTTTACCTCGCTATAGCCATATTTTGATATCTTATTCCTAATATATTGCTCTATGATCCTATATATAGTCCAGCCTTTTTCATGCCAAAAAACCATTCCTTGAGCTTCTTCTTGCAAATGGAATAGATCAAGTTCGCGACCAAGCTTTCTGTGATCCCTCCTTTCGGCTTCCTCAATCATGAATAAATACTGCTCTAACTGCTCTTTAGTAGCAAAGGCTGTTCCATAAATACGCTGCAACATAGCGTTTTTGCTATCACCACGCCAATAAGCACCAGCAACTTTCATCAGCTTAAAATGCTTCACATGCCTTGTAGAAGGAGCGTGAGGACCACGACAAAGATCAATAAAATTACCTTGCTTATATAGCGAAATATCATCTCCAGCTGGAATGGATTCTATAATTTCAGCCTTATAAAATTCTCTAGCATTTCTGAAAAACTCAATAGCGCTTTCCCTTTTCCAAACTTCTCTTGTTATTTCCTCGTCCCTTTTTACTATTTTAAGCATTTTTTGCTCTATCACAGCAAGGTCATCTGTACTAAATGGAACATCCCTAACAAAATCATAATAGAAGCCATTTTCTATCGCTGGGCCTATAGTTATTTGCACATCTGGCCATAATTCTTTCACAGCCTCTGCCATTATATGCGCAGCGTCATGACGTATTATCTCCAAAGCTTCCTTATCCTTAGGGGTTATGATTCTAACTGCAGCATCTTTATTTATCGGAAGAGAAAGATCCACCATCTGCCCATCCAGCGAAATAGCAAGAGCATCCTTAGCAAGAGACATAGATATTGAGGAGGCAACCTCCTGCCCCGTCGTGCCAAGTTTAAACTCCCTAACAGAAGAATCTGGAAAAGTAAGTTTTATCATATAATATTAGATTATTTTGTTTCATGCGCGCAAGACTATCAGATTTTTTATAATAATCAAAAGTTTTTTCCTGGAATGTAATGCAGAATCATCAAAGAGACCACCTGCTGCTTACCTCCGCCCCACTTTTCTTGAATCTTCTTTCGGAGAAGTTGGAACAGTAGTGGCATCTGCATCTTGTGCGATTGAAGCGCCAAGAACTCGTCCAGCTTTCACCACTTCTTCAGCCATCTTTTTTTCTTCTAAGAATTCTAAAATTTTTGTGTAAAGTTGTGCTTTAGCTGAGGCTTGCTTAATTTCATTCTGGAAAAAATTTATCTTATAATCCAATGTACCATCATCATTTTGATCTATTTTTGCGCCATGATTTATGAGGGTTTTGATTGTTGATAGGTTATTTTCTGTT